>NZ_PZKO01000059.1:0-77162 GCF_014926485.1 Pseudarthrobacter sp. AB1 | reverse complement strand
CTCGACAACCTGAACTTTGTGATCAACTGCAACCTCCAGCGCCTCGACGGACCCGTCCGCGGCAACGGCAAGATCATGCAGGAACTCGAAGCGTTCTTCCGCGGCGCGGGCTGGAACGTCATCAAGGTCGTCTGGGGCCGGGAGTGGGATGACCTGCTCACCCAGGACTCCGACGGCTCCCTGGTAAAGATCATGAACGAAACCCCGGACGGGGACTACCAGACCTACAAGGCAGAATCCGGCGGATTCGTCCGCGAGCACTTCTTCGGCAAGACCCCGCAGACCAAGGACATGGTCGCGGACCTCTCCGATGACGAAATCTGGAACCTCAAGCGCGGCGGCCACGACTACCACAAGGTCTACGCCGCATATAAGGCAGCCACCGAATTCAAGGGCAAGCCCACCGTCATCCTGGCCAAAACGGTCAAGGGCTACGGACTCGGACCCCACTTCGAGGGCCGCAACGCGACCCACCAGATGAAAAAGCTCACCCTCGATGACCTGAAGAAGTTCCGCGATCACCTGCGGATTCCGGTTACCGACGAGCAGTTGGAGAAGGACCCGTACCAGCCCCCGTACTTCCACCCGGGCACCGATGCGCCCGAGATCCAGTACATGATGGAACGCCGCGCCAAGCTTGGCGGTTCTGTTCCTGAGCGCCGCTCCAAGCACCAGGAGATCGCCCTCCCCGAAGCCAAAACCTACGAGGTTGCCAAGCGCGGTTCCGGCAAGCAGCAGGCCGCCACCACCATGGCGTTTGTCCGGCTCCTCAAAGACCTCATGCGGGACAAGAACTTCGGCAAGCACATCGCGCCGATCATCCCCGATGAGGCCCGCACATTCGGCATGGACGCGTTCTTCCCCACGGCCAAGATCTACAACCCCAAGGGCCAGAACTACCTGTCCGTGGACCGGGACCTGGTCCTGGCCTACAAGGAATCCGCCCAGGGCCAACTGATCCACCCCGGCATCAACGAAGCCGGCGCGGTCGCAGCCTTCACGGCCGCCGGCACCGCCTACGCCACCCACGGCGTCCCGCTGATCCCGGTCTACGTGTTCTACTCCATGTTCGGCTTCCAGCGCACCGGTGACGCGTTCTGGGCCGCCGGGGACCAGATGGCCCGCGGCTTCATCATCGGCGCCACTGCCGGCCGGACCACCCTGACCGGTGAAGGCCTCCAGCACGCCGACGGCCACTCCCCGTTGCTGGCCTCCACCAACCCGGCGGTCCTCACCTACGACCCGGCCTACGGGTACGAGATGGGCCACATCATCCGGGACGGCATTGAGCGCATGTACGGGCCCGATTCCGCTGACCGGAACCTCATGTACTACATCACGGTCTACAACGAGCCCATCACGCAGCCCGCGGAACCGGAGGAGCTCGACGTGGAAGGTGTCCTTAAGGGCATCTACCTCGCGGCTCCGGCGAAGATCGACGGTCCCCGGACCCAGATCCTGGCCTCCGGCGTCTCGGTTCCCTGGGCCATTGAAGCCCAGCGGCTGCTCGCCGAGGACTGGGGGGTTTCCGCCGACGTCTGGTCCGTGACGTCCTGGAACGAACTGCGCCGCGACGGCATGGCCGCCGAGGAAGAGGCGTTCCTGAACCCGGGCAAGCCCGCCCGCGTCCCGTTCGTGACCCAGCAGCTTGCCGGTGCCACAGGGCCCGTAGTTGCGGTCTCGGACTATATGAAGGCCGTTCCGGACCAGATCCGCCAGTTTGTACCGAACGAGTTCGCCACGCTGGGTGCGGATGGCTTCGGCTTCTCCGACACCCGTGCAGCTGCCCGTCGCTTCTTCAAGAACGACATCCACTCCATCGTGGTCCGTTCCCTGGAACTGCTGGCCCGCCGTGGCGAAGTTGACGCCCAGGCCCCGGCCCAGGCAATCGAGAAGTACAAGCTGCACAACGTCAACGCCGGGTCCACCGGCAACGCGGGCGGCGAGTCCTGATCAACTCCTGCTGACAGCGGAAATGAACGACGACGGCGGCCCTCACCGAAAGGCGAGGGTCGCCGTCGTCGTTCCCTGGGTTCCTGTACGGGAGACCGCCTGTGATGCAGGTCCAACAAGGTTGTAGCCTTCGCACAAATGGAGCTTGCCGGGCAGGCACCGTATGCTCGAAGGATGCCAGACCCAACCACCCCGCCCGTGAAGCGCAAGCCGTCCTCGCGCAGCATGACACCGGAGAAATCCGAAACCCTGAAAAAGCTCCGGGCAAGTGTGGGCCAGCTCTCCACCACCACCCTTCGCCAGCTGGAGAAATCGCTGCCGTGGTATTCCCGGCTCAGCTCCGACGAGCGCTCGGCGCTGGGAATGGTGGCGCAGAACGGCATCGCAGCGTTTGTCACCTGGTATGAGCGGCCCAGCTCGCCATCGTGGATCCTCTCCGACGTTTTTGGGACGGCCCCCACGGAGCTGACGCGTTCCATCAGCCTCCAGAAGGCGCTCCAGCTCATCCGGATCGTGGTTGAAGTGGTGGAAGACCAGGTGCCGGTGATCGCCCCCGAAGCTGACCAGCCCTCCCTCCGCGAGGCGGTACTGCGGTACTCGCGGGAAGTGGCCTTCGCGGCGGCGGACGTGTACGCGAGGGCAGCAGAATCCCGCGGTTCCTGGGATACGCGGCTGGAAGCGCTGATCGTGGACGCCATCCTCCGTGGCGAAAACACGGACGCGCTGCGTTCCCGGATCGCCGCCCTGGGTTGGAAGGCACAGGAGAGGTTCACCGTAATGGTGGGCAATTCGCCGTCTGAACCCAGTGCCAGCTATGTCAGCGAGCTACGTCGACTGGCGGGCCGCTTCGCCGAGGATGCGCTGGTGGGTATCCAGGGCGACCGGCTGATTCTGATCCTTGGCGGCGTCCAGGACCGGGAGACCGCGTACCTGAAACTCAGCGAAATGTTCGCCCCCGGCCCGGTGGTCTACGGCCCGGAAGCCGGTTCGCTGCTGGAGGCCAGCGGATCAGCGCAGTCTGCCTTTGCCGGCCTGACCGCCGCGAGGGCGTGGCCCGCCGCTCCCCGGCCCGTGGCCGCCGATGACCTGTTGCCCGAACGCGTCATCTCCGGTGATGAAGCTGCGCGCCGTTCCCTGGTGAAGAACATCTACCGTCCGCTGGTCGCGGCCTCCAACGGGCTGGTCGAAACCCTGGGCACCTACCTCGAGTTGGGTCATTCCCTCGAGGCAACTGCCCGTGAATTGTTTGTCCACGCCAACACCGTCAGGTACCGGCTCAAGCGCGTCTGCGACGTCACGGGCTGGGATCCGCTTCTTCCCCGGGAGGCGTTTGTCCTGCAGGCGGCGTTGGTTGTCGGCCGGCTTTCGGCACCGCCAAAAGCCCCGACAGAGCGTCATCCGGCGCGGAATCAGTCATGAGTCGTTGTAGACTTCCTACAATCTGACCCCTTGAGCTTGGTGCAGACAAACACCCCTGGATGACCCCGTAATTTGGAAAGCTGGATACGTGCTTGCAATAGTCTGCCCTGGACAGGGCTCACAGACCCCGGGTTTTCTGACCCCCTGGCTGGAACTGCCTTCGGTAGCAGGCCATTTGGCCTCCCTCAGTGAGATCGCAGGCATCGACCTGACTGCCCACGGGACCACCTCTGACGAGGACACCATCAAGGACACCGCCGTTGCGCAACCCCTGATTGTTGCCGCCGGGCTGGTCGCCGCAAAGTCGCTGTTCGACGTCGAGCTCGGCACGCTTCCGGTGATCCTTGCCGGTCACTCCGTTGGTGAAATCACCGCCTCGGCACTCGCCGGCGTGCTCACAGAGCAGGAAGCCATGACGTTTGTCCGTGAACGCGCCAACAGCATGGCCGCCGCCGCTGCCGTCACCCCCACCGGCATGAGTGCCGTGGTGGGCGGGGACCCTGCCGAGGTCCTGGCCGCAATCGAGGCTACCGGCGCGACACCGGCCAATGTCAATGGCGCGGGCCAGACCGTGGCAGCCGGAACCTTCGAACAGCTCAAGGCCCTGGCGGACAACCCGCCGGCCAAGGCACGCGTCATCCCACTGAAGGTGGCCGGAGCGTTCCACACCTCACACATGTCCCCCGCCGTGAGCGCCCTTGAGGCGCTCAAGCCGGGCCTCAAGCCGCAGAAGCCTCAGGTGCCCCTGCTGTCCAACTTTGACGGCCGGGAAGTGACCGACGGCGGCGCCGCCGTCGAGAGCCTCATCGCGCAGGTCTCCCGGCCGGTCCGCTGGGACCTCTGCATGGAAACCCTTGTGCAGCGCGGCGTGACCGGTGTCATTGAGCTGGCCCCGGCCGGTACGCTGGCTGGGCTCGCAAAGCGCGGCATGCCCGGCGTCAAGACCGTTGCAGTCAAAACCCCGGACGACCTCACGGCCGCGCTGGCACTCTTCGCAGAACTGGAGGGAAATGCATGAGCGTTCCCACGCTGAAACAGGTTCCCGTCAACGAATACAGCCGCATCATCGGCCTCGGGGCATTCCGGCCTGACGTCATCGTCACCAACGATGACGTCTGCCAGTGGATTGATTCCTCAGACGAATGGATTCGCCAGCGGACCGGCATCGTGACCCGACACCGGGCCGCTGCCGACGTCAGCGTCGTCGACATGGCAGAGGGCGCCGCCCGGGAGGCCCTGCAGCAGGCAGGCATCGAAGCGTCCCAGCTTGGTGCTGTCATCGTTTCCACCGTCACCCACCCGTACGCCACGCCGTCGGCTGCCGCCGCCCTGGCTGACCGCATCGGTGCGACGCCGGCGCCGGCCTTCGATATCTCGGCCGCCTGCGCCGGATACTGCTACGGCATCGCCCAGGCTGATGCCCTGGTCCGTTCCGGCACCGCCACCTACGTGCTGGTGGTTGGCGCGGAGAAGCTTTCCGACGTCATCGACAACCGGGAACGCACCATCTCCTTCCTGCTGGGCGACGGCGCGGGTGCTGTTGTCATCGGGCCCTCGGACACCCCCGGAATCGGACCCTCGGTGTGGGGTTCGGACGGCAGCAAGTGGGACGCGATCGGCATGACGCGTTCCATCCTCGATGTCCGCGACCTCAGCATGGCGGCCCGCCAGTCCGACGAGCCGGGTGACTTTGCCCTCCTCGAAGAGGCGCAGGAACTCTATCCCACACTCCGCCAGGACGGGCAGACGGTCTTCCGCTGGGCGGTCTGGGAAATGGCAAAGATGGCCCAGCAGGCCTTGGAGGCCGCTGGCGTCAAGGCTGAAGACCTCGTTGCCTTTATCCCGCACCAGGCAAACATGCGGATCATCGACGAGATGGTCAAGAAACTGAAACTTCCCGAATCCGTCACTGTGGCCCGGGACATCGCAGATGCCGGAAACACCTCGGCGGCCTCCATTCCCCTGGCCACCCACCGCCTGCTCAAGGAAAACCCTGAGCTCAGCGGCGGCCTCGCGCTCCAGATCGGCTTCGGCGCCGGGCTGGTCTTCGGTGCCCAGGTAATCGTCCTTCCTTAGGAACGTCCCACACAGGCCGCATCCGCGGACTGCACCGTTTCCGGCACCCACTGCCGGCAATAACAAGAAAAGGAGCCATCAATGGCTAGCAACGAAGAGATCCTGGCCGGCTTGGCTGAAATCGTCAACGAAGAAACCGGCCTTGCCCCCGAGGCTGTGGAACTGGACAAGTCCTTCACCGAGGACCTGGACATCGACTCCATCTCCATGATGACCATCGTGGTCAACGCCGAAGAGAAGTTCGGCGTGCGTATCCCGGACGAAGAGGTCAAGAACCTCAAGACCGTCGGCGACGCTGTCAGCTTCATCGCCGGCGCACAGGCCTAGCCAAGGATTCAGCCCCTTATGGCTGACTGGGCTGCCGGTCCGTGCTCAGGCCGGACCGGCAGCCCACCACATTTTTCGGCAGCCAACTGCCCCACACGCGGGACCCCGCCGGACAACCGGATACGGCCTGCCCACCGACAGAGAGTGATCCAATGACACGCAAAGTAGTCATTACCGGTCTGGGTGCAACCACGCCCATCGGCGGCGACGTACCCACCATGTGGAACAACGCACTGAAGGGGGTCTCCGGTGCCCGCACGCTGGAAGACGAATGGGTCGCCAAATACGAACTGCCGGTTCATTTCGCTGCGCGCTGTTCCACTCCCGCCCTGGAGGTCCTGAGCCGCGTGGAGGCCAAGCGGATGGACCCCTCCACCCAGTTCGGTGTCATCGCTTCGCGTGAAGCCTGGGCAGATTCCGGCATCACCGAGATTGACCCCGACCGCCTTGCGGTCGCTTTCGCCACCGGCATCGGCGGCGTCTGGACCCTGCTGGACGCGTGGGACACGCTGAAGGAAAAAGGCCCGCGCCGCGTCCTGCCCATGACGGTGCCCATGCTGATGCCCAACGGCGTTGCAGCAGCCGTCAGCCTCGACCTTGGCGCCCGTGCCGGTGCCCACACCCCGGTTTCGGCCTGCGCGTCGGGCACGGAGGCCCTTCACTTGGGCCTGGAGCTGATCCGCTCCGGCAAGGCCGACGTCGTAATGTGCGGCGGCGCCGAGGCAGCCATCCACCCCATGCCCCTGGCCGCATTCTCGTCCATGCAGGCGCTCTCCCGCCGCAACGACGACCCCCAGGGCGCCTCACGCCCTTACGATCTGGGCCGCGACGGTTTCGTGATGGGCGAAGGCGCCGGCGCGCTGGTGCTCGAAGCTGAAGAACACGCCCTTGCCCGCGGCGCCCGCATCTATGGTGAACTGGCCGGCACCTCTGTTACCGCCGACGCCTACCACATCACCGCCCCGGACCCCCAGGGCCTGGGCGCCACCCGCGCGCTGAAGGCGGCCATGTTCGACGGCCGGATCCAGGCCGAGGACGTTGTCCACGTCAACGCGCACGCTACCTCTACTCCCGTAGGTGACAAGCCGGAGTACACGGCCCTCCGCGCGTCGCTGGGGAACCACCTGGACAACGTCGCGGTGTCCGCCACCAAGTCACAGATGGGTCACCTCCTGGGCGCCTCAGGTGCCGTGGAGGCAGTACTCACTGTGCTGGCCGTGTACCACCGCAAGGCCCCGGTCACCATCAACCTTGAGAACCAGGACCCTGAGATCCCGCTCGACGTCGTCACGTCTGCCCGGGATCTGCCGGCGGGTGACATCGTGGCGCTGAGCAACTCCTTCGGCTTCGGCGGCCACAACGCCGTGATCGCCGTCCGCAGCATCTAGCAGCAGCGCGGGAACAGCAAGTACCGCAGACAAAGCAGAGGCCCCGCCATGGGGCGGGGCCTCTGCTTATGCTATGGAGCACCGCATTCCGATCCGGCACGCGCTATGCCGGGACATCGGACCGGAGCGCGGCGCCGGGATGTCCGACGGCGGTCAACCCACCTGGTGCAGCCAGCGGACCGGTGCGCCCTCGGCGGCGTGCCGGAACGGCTCGAGTTCCTCGTCCCACGCCTCGCCTAAGGCCAGGGAAAGCTCGTGATACACGGCAGAGGGATCTCCGGCGCCCGTTTCGTAGGCATAGCGGATGCGGTCCTCTGAGACCATGATGTTGCCGTGGACATCCGTGGTGGCGTGGAATATCCCCAACTCGGGGGTATGCGACCACCGGCCGCCGTCTACCCCCTGGCTCGGCTCTTCAGTGACCTCGTAGCGCAGATGGGCCCAGCCGCGAAGGGAGGAAGCCAGCAGCGATCCGGTACCCGGAGTTCCCGTCCAGGAGAGCTCCGCGCGGAACATTCCGGGCGCGGCAGGCTGAGGGGTCCACTCAAGATCCGTCCGCTTATCCACGACGGATCCAATGGCCCACTCAACGTGCGGGCACAGTGCTGTAGGGGCTGAGTGAACAAACAGCACACCGCGGGTCATTGCAACAGACATTCCATCCTCCATAGCTGTAGGTACGTCTTCCCCAACGACCTCTGCCTGGATGAAACTGCCCGGTGCTGTACGTTCCAGCGGCGGCGTTCCCTGCCTGATTATTAAGCTGTGTCCGGACTTGCGGGTGACGCGCGAAGCGAAAGAGCTTCAAGCGAAACTTGAAAGTTGCCGGACGTGACTCTTATTGTGCCGTACGCCGCGTAATTACGCCAGTGCGATTCGCCACAGGTGACGTGGGGCTGGATTTGCCGGTCCCGGGCGGGAATCCGCCGGCACTCAGGCCCGGGGATGTGCCTGCTGGTAGCTGCTCCGGAGCCGCTCAACGGACACATGGGTGTAGATCTGCGTGGTGGCGAGGCTGCTGTGGCCCAGGATTTCCTGGACCGCACGAAGATCCGCCCCGCCATCGAGCAGGTGCGTTGCCGCAGTATGCCGCAGCGCGTGCGGACCGGTTGCTGAGGTGTCGCCCAAAGCTTCGAAGAGGGCATTCACCACGGTCCTGACCTGACGCTGGTCAACACGGTTTCCTCTGGTGCCCAGGAATAGCGCCGGCCCGCTGTGCCCCGTGGCCAGGAGCGGCCTGGCCCTGCGCAGCCAGTCGTCGACGGCAACGGCTGCCGGGACGCCATAGGGCACCGTCCTTTCCTTGTTGCCCTTGCCGACCACCCGCAGGGTCCGGCGGTCCGGGTTGAGGTCGTCCACATCCAAGGCCGCCAGCTCCCCCACCCGCAGGCCCGTGGCGTATAGAAGCTCCACCATGGCCCGGTTGCGCACCGGCACCGGTGACCCGTCAGCCGCGGCCTCTGCCAGACTGTTCAGCAGCCTGAGGAGTTGTTGGGGCTGCAGCACCCCGGGCAGTGACTTTTCCGATTTGGGAGCCCTGAGACGGAGGGCAGGATCGGACGCGATATGCTCTTCCCGCATGGCCCACGTGGTGAAGGAACGCGCTGTGGCCGATCTCCGCGCAAGGGTGGCCCGGGATATTCCGGCCTGGCTCTGCGCCCCGAGCCAGCGTCGGAGGGTGCCCAGCTCCAGGCCTGGCAGATCCGTGACACCCTCGGAGGCGGCGTATTCCAGGAGGCTTCGAAGGTCGGACAGGTATGCCCGAAGGGTATGCCCCGAACGGGCCCGCTCGGCGGTCAGGTATCTGCCGAAGTCTGCAAGTGCCTGCTCAAATTCCAGGGACAGTTCCTGATTCTCCACCGTTCCACTGTCCCAGAAGTCTGTGGGCAATGCCGTGCCGGACACAGCCAACTACACGGATTCCTTGGCCCGTTTCCAGCCGCCCCTTTCTGAAGCTGCGAGCCCCAGCAGGCCTAGCCTGCCTAACCCGGCCCGCACGGAGTCCGCGCTGAGGCCGGCCACTGCGCAAAGCTTGTCCACGGACGTGGTGGACCGCAGCGGCAGGGCGTCAAGAAGGATCAAGTCCTCTAAGGTCAGTCCGTCATGGTCGGCCGCATGCGCGGACCCGGGCTCCGCAAGCCCCAGGCCGCTCGGGGAGGCCAACTCGGCGATCTCCGCGGCGTCTGTCACGCAGACAGCGCCGCCATCCCGGAGCAGCCGGTGGCAGCCGGCGGAGTTGGCGCTGTGCACCGACCCCGGCACAGCCCCCACCGCCCGTCCAAGGCTCTCCGCGTGGTGCGCCGTATTCAGCGCACCGGACCGCCAGCGGGCTTCCACCACAACCGTCACGGCGGCCAGGGCTGCGATCAGCCTGTTCCGCTGGAGAAAGCGGTAGCGGGTGGGCGCCGAGCCCGGCGGCACCTCGGCGAGAACCGCTCCCTGGTTGCAGACCGCCCGCAGAAGATCCTCGTTTCCGGACGGGTAGAACCGGTCCACACCACCAGCCATCACCGCGATGGTAGGCACCGCCGCTGATCCCCCGGCCAGTGCTGCACGGTGCGCGTGGGCGTCGATGCCGTACGCGCCCCCGGACACCACGGTGAAGCCCCGCTGAGCCAGGGAGTAGGCCAGGTCCCCGGTCACCGACGCGCCGTAGCTGGTGCTGTCGCGGGACCCCACCAGCGCCACGCTCCGGACGGGACCGGGAAGCTCCTGTTCCAGGCCCCGCCACCACAGACAGAGAGGTTCCTGCATCCCAAGGTCGCCGAGCTGGGCAGGCCAGAGGTCGTCCGTCGGGACAAGCAGCCGGCCGCCAAGGCGTGCCATGGTGGCCAGGTCACGCTCGGGCGCCAGATCCGGAATGCGGGGCGCCCAGCGTCTGAGACAGGCAGCCATCCCGGCCCAGCTGGTTCCGGCACCGTTGTCCGCCAGCAATCCGCTGATCTCCCGTTCCAGTGCCGGGCCGGCGGCCGCCTGTCCGGTGGCGATTTTCAAGGCGTCGAGTGCACCGGTGGCCTGCACGAGAGCCAGCCCGGCAGCGTCCTGCGGTTCCATAAGCCGCGACAAGGCGGCCCGGGCGATCCGTTCGTTGTCCATGTGGTTCTCTTCCTTCACACAGCTGCCGAGGCAGCCTGCCGGAGGCCAAGGGCCTGGCCGATGTCGTTGGTGTCGGGCATGTCGCGGTGCGACAGGTCCGCCAGTGTCCAGGCCAGCCGCAGGACCCTGTCATAGCCCCTGGCGGTCAGCACGCCCCGCTCCAGTGAGTGGTCCAGGATCCGGGTGGCGCCGGCCGGCAACCGCAGGGCCCCACGGAGAATCCGGCCGGGCACCTGCGAGTTCGTATCCATCCCGAGCGGCTGCAGCCGTTCGGCCTGCCGTCGGCGTGCGTCACCGACCCGCCGGGCCACGGCGGCTGTATCTTCTTCGTCGCCCGCCTGGCCGAAGTCGGCCAGCGACACGCGCTCCACCTGCAGCTGGATATCAACCCGGTCCAGCAGCGGACCGGACATCCTGGCCACGTAGCGGCGCCGCATCATCGGCGTGCACGTGCAGTCCAGGCCCTTCCCCGAAGCCTTGCCGCATGGACAGGGGTTGGCGGCAAGCACCAGCTGGAACCGTGCAGGATAGGCCGCTGTACCGGCCGAGCGGTGTATGACCAGCTCCCCGCTCTCCAAGGGCTGGCGAAGGGCGTCCAGGACTCGCCGTTCGTATTCCGGGGCTTCGTCCAGGAACAGGACTCCGCGGTGGGCGCGGGATGCCGCACCCGGCCGGGGCAACCCCGATCCTCCGCCGATAATGGCGGCCGCTGTGGCCGAATGATGCGGATTTTCGAACGGCGGCCGCCGCACAAGCTGAACGGCGGATGAGGGAAGACCGCAGAGCGAGTGGATGGCGGTGACTTCCATGGCCTCGTTGTCAGCAAGGTCCGGCAGGAGACCGGGAAGTCTTTCGGCCAGCATGGTCTTGCCCGCTCCCGGAGGTCCGGTCAGGAGCAGATGGTGTGCCCCGGCCGCGGCCACCTCGAGTGCACGTCTGGCTTCACCCTGGCCGGAGACGTCTGCCATGTCAGGTACGGTCTGAGCCCCCGGTTCGGAATAACAGTGTGCGGCCTCGTCCTCCGGTTCGAAGTCCAGTGCGAGCTCCTGCGGGTCGGCACCGAAATCGAGCGCAAGCCGTGCCAGCGTCCGGTATCCGCGGACGTTGGCTCCGGGAACCAGTGACGCCTCGCCGAGGTTGGCGTGTGCCACCACCACGTCCGGATAGCCGGCCTGGACCGATGCCATCACTGCCGGCAGTATCCCGCGCACCGGCCGCAGCCGGCCATCCAACCCGAGTTCGGCAATGAAGACGGTCTGTCCAGTGGGCTTGATGTCATTTGCGGCCCTCAGGACCGCCATGGTCACGGCAACGTCGAAGCCGGAACCACGTTTGGGCAGCGACGCCGGGATGAGGTTGGCCGTGATCTTCCGCCGGCTTAACGGAATTCCGGAATTTTTGGCCGCGGAACGTATCCGCTCCTTGGCCTCGTTGAGCGCGGCATCCGGCAGGCCCAGAATCACAAATGCCGGCAAAGTCTGGCCGATGTCGGCTTCCACCTCGACGATGTACCCGTTCAAACCCACCAGCGCCACGGAGTAGGCCCGGCCCAGCGCCATCTACCCCACCCCCTTGAGGTGTTCCACCAGGGGTTCGCCGGTGCCGTCGTCCACCACGGCAATGACGTCCACGCGCCGTAGCGGCATCCGCAGCTCCCGGTCCCGGCACCACGCCGAACCAAGCCGATGCAGCCGGGCGAGTTTGTCCGGCCCCACGGCTTCGAACGGGTGCCCATAGTCCAGGGAACGGCGGGTCTTCACCTCAGCAATCACCAAGGAGTCCCCGTCGAGGGCCACAATGTCTATCTCACCTTCGGTGCAGCGCCAGTTGCGTTCCACCACCAGCATGCCGAGCGATTCAAGATAGCCGGCGGCGAGCTCCTCGCCGCGCCGGCCCAACAGGTCTTTGGATTTCATTTCTACCTCCGCAACCAGCCTGCAGTGGCAGGACAGCGGAGGACAGGAAGCTACTGGTGCATGTGAGTAACTCCGGAAAATCGCCCGAATACAGCGACGCTGTGGAGGAACAGTGCGCCGGCGTCAGTTGCCGAGGTCAACATCCTTCGGCAGGGCGAGTTCCTCGTTACGGGGCAGTTCTTCGACGTTGACATCCTTGAACGTCAGGACGCGGACAGTCTTGACGAACCGTGCCGAACGATACACATCCCACACCCAGGCATCCTGCAACGTCAGGTCGAAGTAGACCTCGCCGTCGGCGCTTCGGGCCTGCAGGTCAACGTGGTTTGCGAGGTAAAAGCGGCGTTCGGTCTCGACAACGTAGCTGAAGAGCCCGACAACATCGCGGTATTCACGGTAGAGCTGCAGCTCCATGTCGGTTTCATAGTTTTCAAGATCCTCAGCACTCATGCTTCCATCTTGCACCATCCGGGGCGCCGCACTCGCAGCGTCCGCGCCGCATGGGCCCTACATCAGTGCGGCAGGCACCAGTACGGCAAGGAATCAGAGTTCGCCGCCCAGGAGGTTCCAGCTCACCCGGTGGTATGGCGTGGCTCCAGCGGCGCGGAGCGCGTCCCGGTGAATTGCGGTGGCGTAGCCCTTGTTGACGTCCCAGCCAAACTCGGGGTATTCACTGTGCAGGCCGCGCATTTGCTCGTCGCGTTCCACCTTCGCAATCACGCTGGCGGCGGCCACGCTCAGGCACTGCATGTCCGCCTTGATCTTGGTGTGGACGGGGGCAGTGCATGCGAAGTCCACCGGTGGCTCGTCAAACAGGGAAGGCTGCCCGGCGGGCGAGAGCCAGTTGTGACTGCCATCGAGGAGCACCACATCCGGGCTGATGCCAGCCGCAAGGATGTCCTGCCAGGCGCGCGTACCGGCCAGCCGCAGCGCAGCAATGATGCCCAACGCATCGATCTCGCGCGCGGAAGCGTGCCCGACGGCGGACGCAACACTCCAGCGTCGGACCAGGGGTTCCAGCCTCTCCCGTTCGGCGGGGCTGAGCAGCTTGCTGTCCCGCACACCGGCCAGGGGCTTCTGGGTGTGAAGGTCCACGACGGCGATCCCGACGCTCACAGGTCCTGCCAGCGCTCCGCGGCCCACTTCGTCCACGCCCGCCAGGTAGCGGGCACCTTGCGCTTTGAAGGTCCGCTCGTGCCGCAGTGTCGGTGCTTTGGAGCGGACCCTGGACGTCAGGCGGGCCGGAGCCGGAGTGGCCGGCATCACTGCGGACACTGCTAGCCTCCCGCAGGCACGTTCCGGAAGACGGCCGGATAGTTGTCAAGGACCGTGATCCGGTTCAGCGGCCACGCGATGACGGCGGCTTTGCCTTCCACGTCCACGAGGTCGACGAATCCGCCATCGGACTCCATATGCGAGCGGGAATCCGCGGAGTGGTTCCGGTTATCGCCCATGACCCAGACCTTTCCTTCCGGAACAACGACGTCGAAGGCACGGATCTGCGGCACTTCAGCCCCATTGACATAGGCTTCATCAAGAGGGGAACCGTTGATGGTCAGTTTACCGCCGTCGTCGCAGCAGATCACCTCGTCACCGGGCAGCCCGATGACTCGTTTGACGAGGTGCTGCTCGGAGTTGTCCGGGAGCAGTCCCACAAAAGTCAGGCCGTCCTGGACCCAGGTGAATGGTCCCTTCGTTTCATCCGGCACGGTGCTCAGCCAGCCCTTGGTGTCACGGAACACCACAACGTCGCCGCGAGAGAGGGAAAACGGCTCCGGAACAAGCAGGTTTACGAAGATGCGGTCGTTGACGTCCAGGGTGCTGACCATGGATTCTGACGGAATATAGAACGCGCGGAACAGGAAGGTCTTGATCAGGAAGGACAGCACCACGGCGATCACCACCACCGTGGCAACCTCCTTCAGCCAGACAAAGAGCTGGCTGGGCGCGGCGGGCTCTGGAGTCGGAGCCGCGGATCGCCTGCCGGACAATGGCGCCGACGGGCTGCCGTCCGCCACGTCGTCTGAGTCGCCGCGGTTGGCAGTAACGTCTTCGGCAATCACATCGTCGGAGGTCGTGCCGCCGGAAATCGTATTGGCGGACATGCCGTCGGCGTCGGCACCGGGGGCGCCGTCGCGAGGCGGCTCGGGTGTCCGGGCATTGTTCTCGGGCATTTACTGTGCGTCCTCTGTTGTTGATCCTGCCGCTGGCGGCCGTAGTACTGCAGCAAATCTATCAAGTGGCCAGACGATCTGGACCGGCCTGCCGATGACACGGCCCATCGGCACCATGCCACCGCCGGGCGCACCGAGCAGGCTGCGTGAATCAGCAGATGCCGAGCGATGGTCACCGAGCAGCCACAGTCTCCCGTCGGGCACCACCGCGCTGAAGTTCTGCTTGCTTGGGCTGTCTCCGTCGAACAGGTACGGCTCATCGAGTGCCTGACCGTTGACGGTGATCTTTCCGTCTGCATCGCAGCAGACCACGGTCTCCCCCGGCAGGCCAATAACTCGCTTCACGTATGTGGTGTCACTGCCGGCCAGGCCCAGCCACTGACCAGCCGCGGCCACGGAATCCAGGAGGGGGCCCTTCCCACTGTTCAGGGGAGCGAACGATCCCCTGCCATCGAAAACCACAATGTCGCCTCGCCGGATGGGTTCGGTGTGGAAATCTGTCCTCGAGACCAGGATACGGTCCCCGTCAGCAAGGACCGGCTCCATGGATTCGGACGGAATGTAGTAGACATCCAGCAACAGGGAACGAACCAGGCCACTGACAGCCACTGCCAGGAGAACCGCCAGGAACACAAAACGCCAGCCCATTCTTCTGGGCTGGCGTTTTGTGTGGTCCATGATCCGTATTCCTGGGGCGCTGTTGCGAAGGGCTCCGGCGCTGGCCTGGTCCGGCTGGGGCCTGCTTTGTAGGTCCCTGAGGACTTACTTCTTGGGCTGGAAGTCGCGCTTTTCCTTGATCTTTGCAGCCTTGCCGCGCAGGTCGCGCATGTAGTACAGCTTTGCGCGACGCACGTCACCCTTGGAGACGACCTCGATCTTGTCGATGATCGGGGAGTGTACCGGGAAGGTACGCTCCACACCGACGCCGAAGGAGACCTTGCGGATGGTGAAGGTTTCGCGCAGACCGTCGCCGTGGCGGCCCAGGACGAAGCCCTGGAATACCTGGACACGGGAGTTCTTGCCTTCGATGATGTTCACGTGAACCTTGAGGGTGTCACCCGCGCGGAAGACGGGAACATCGGTGCGCAGCGAGGCTGCATCTACGGAATCGAGAATATGCATGATTGCACTCCTGGTGAACGCCACTGGTCATTCACTTTGGTTCACGGCGGGCAAGCCCGGAAGCACCGGGAATTACCGCCGAAAGTTAAGTGGGTCCGGTTCCTTCACTGATTGAAGGTCCCGGGGTGTCCAGCTGTTGGTGGCGCTCCCCCTGTGGCAGGTGCGGACCCAGCAGACACAAAGACTAATTTTGCCACACTCACAGGCCTACAGCCAATCGCCGCAGACCGCTGCCCCGCCGTTTCAGGCTGAGGGGTCGGTTCCGGCGTCGGGGTCGGTTCCGGCGTCGTGGTTGGTCCCGGCCTGCCGCCGCGCCCGGAGGTGACCGTCGACGACGTCGTACCCGAGGTCGCCAAAAGCCGTCCGGTCCGCACGTGGCAGCTTCCCGGCGTCGAACGTTTCCAGCAGGTCCGGGCGGCGTTTCGCCGTCCGCCGGTACTGCTCGTGGCGGCGCCACTGCGCGATCTTCCCGTGGTTGCCGCTCAGCAGCACGGCGGGGACCTCCCTGCCCCGCCAGCTGGAGGGCTTGGTGTATACGGGATATTCCAGCAGCCCGTCCGAATGTGACTCCTCCACCAACGAATCAGGGTTGCCCACCACTCCGGGCAGCAGTCTGCCGATGGCTTCGACCATCGCCAGCACGGCCACTTCGCCGCCGTTCAGGACATAGTCGCCAAGGCTCATGGGTCGAACCGTGAAGTGCTCTTCCGCCCACTCGGTGACACGCTCGTCGATGCCCTCATAACGACCGCAGGCGAAAACCAGCTGGTCCTCTTCGGCGAGCTCATAGGCCAGGGCCTGGCTGAAGCGCTCCCCGGCCGGCGAAGGGACAATCAGCACCGGCCTGGCGGCCATGCGCCCCGCGGTCTCGGCGCCTGCTTCGGCTTGACCGGCTCCGGCGACAGCAGCCAACGCCTGCGCCCAGGGCTCGGGCTTCATCACCATGCCGGCACCGCCGCCGTACGGGGTGTCGTCCACTGATCGATGCTTGTCGGTGGTGAAATCACGCAGATCATGGACGCGCAGGTCCAGCAGGCCGTCCTGGCGGGCCTTACCGATGAGCGAGAGTTCCAGGGGCGCCAGGTACTCCGGGAAGATACTGACGACGTCGATTCTCATCTACGCGTTTTCCTCCGGGTCGCCGGTAGCGGCTTCGCCATCGTTGACCTCAAAAAGCCCGTCCGGCGGCGTCAGCAGGACAAAACCGCCGGCCACATTGACCTCCGGAACGATCTGCTCCACGAACGGGACCAGGATTTCCTTGCCGTCCGGTGTTTTAACCACGAGCAGGTCCTGGACAGGCAACGTGTGCAGGGCGGCGACCTTGCCGACTACCCGCGAACCCACGCGGGCTTCGAGCCCCACGAGTTCGTGCTCGTACCAGCCTTCGTCGTCGTCCTCGTCCAGCTCTTCGGTTTCGATGAAGAGCTTGGCGCCACGCAGGGTCTCGGCTTGGTTGCGGGTTTCGATTCCCTCGAACGCGAGCAGAAGGATGTCCTTGTTCCACCGCGCACTCTCGACAATGAGGGCGCCGGCGGATGCAGGCTCCACCACAAACTCCGTACCGGGAACGAACCGGTCCCCGGGAGCATCGGTCAGCACCTGGACCGTCACTTCGCCGCGAATTCCATGCGGTTTGCCGATTCGTGCCACCTGAAGCTGCATCTGTTCCTCTGTCTGTGATCGTGCCCGAATTAGGCGATGTGGTGAAAGCACTCCGGCCCCTCCACCGTTGCTGGTGGAAGGGCCGGAGTAAAAACTGATGTTGCTGAGCGCTTAGCGGCGGCGGTCGGTGTCAACGACGTCGACCCTGACCGGTTCGCCGTCTGCCAGTGCTGCCACAACGGTGCGCAATGCCCGTGCGGTGCGGCCCTGGCGGCCGATCACCCGTCCCAGGTCATCCTGATGAACACGAACCTCAAGGGTGTCCCCGCGGCGGTTGTTCTTCGAGCTGACCTTGACATCGTCAGGCGAATCAACGATTCCCCGGACGAGGTGTTCGAGCGCTTCTGCCAGCAATCTACTCAGCCTCGGTGGTCTCTGCTTCGGCCGGGGCCTCGGCTGCGTCAGACTGCTTTGACTTCTTGGTGATGGCTTCCGGGATAATCACGGAACCCTTCTCCGGGGCAACAAAGGCAACCTTCGGAGCTTTGGTCTTCAGGGTGCCTTCCTGGCCCGGGAGGCCCTTGAACTTCTGCCAGTCACCGGTGATCTTGAGGATCGCGGCAACCTGCTCGGACGGCTGTGCGCCGACGCCGAGCCAGTACTGGGCACGGTCCGTGTCAACCTCGATGTATGAGGGCTCTTCGGTGGGGTGGTACTTGCCGATCTCTTCGATGGCACGGCCGTCACGCTTGGAGCGTGCGTCCATAACGACGATGCGGTAGTACGGTGCGCGCATCTTGCCAAAGCGCTTAAGGCGAATCTTTACGGCCACTTTTGTGGTCACTCCTGTTTCAGAAAAGGGGTAAACCGACGTTCTGCACCCGTGGGGCGGGCCATACTTGAGGGTTCAAAGGACAGGATCCAGACGCGGAGAGAGGGGCCACGCAGATCGAGTACCTGTTTATTGTGCCAGATCGGCGTCCGGATTTCGACTTGACACGGACGAATGGAGCAGCGGGGCGGACCGGCACGCCACAGCCAGCCTAGGACGACCAGACGTAGACACCGGTGCGCGCGGCGTCATCGATCGAGTTCGCCAGCTCGGCGACCTTCTGGACATACGTCCGGGCCTCGTCCACGCCGAAGGGCATGTCATCCTGGGCGGCCCACTTTTCAGCGACGTCATCCAGGACATTACCGTCCCCCTCAGTCTCATAACTGAGCAGGTCCGCCAGCGCACGCACCATGGCCGGCGGAACCCCGAGGAGCGAATCGCTGGCCACGTCCACCATGGCCAGTTCGTAGTCCGCGCCACCGGCGTGCACCGCAGCACCGGCAAGATCGCCAAGCTGTTCGATTTCGAAATCGCTGATTCCGGGAATCCGCAGGCCCTGGCCCGCCGGGGAGCCGCCCGCATCCAGGACGACCGCCCGCTTCAGCGCGGCATCGTGAGTGGAAACAAAAATTTCAGTGAAGCCCATGGGAACAGCCCTCATTCCGTCGACGGTGCGGCCCGGAAGGGCTGCATCAGGTGCCGCCCCGGCCGTTCAGAATCAGCCTAGTACAACGCGCCCCGCACCTTTGGCATCCGCACTCAGCGGACGGCGACACGGATCCTGTTGCGCCACGGATCCTCGAAGCGAAGCTCGGCGCCCGTGTGGTGCGAGGCCACACCGGCGACCTTCAGGCGATCGGCGAGCGCACCGACGTCGTCCCCGGAAGTGACCTCGATGAGCACTTCATCCAGGCCCAGGGTGTCCTTGCGGGGACCGGCGCCGCGGCTGTTCCAGACGTTCATGGCCATGTGGTGGTGATACCGGCCGGCCGAGACAAACAGCGCCTGCCCGTGCCAGCCTGCGGTCTTTTCGAAGCCCAGCGTGCCCACGTAGAAACGGTGCGCCGACTGGACGTCACCCACCTGGAGGTGGATGTGGCCCACCCCGGCTTCAGCGGCCTGCTGGCCGGCCACGGATTCCTGGGTCAGGTGCTGCTCAAGGTAGCGCTGCGGTGGCAGTGCCAGGCTGTCCATCACCACATCCTTCCCGTTCCAGGACCAGTTTTCTCGGGGCCTGTCCCAGTACAGTTCGATGCCGTTGCCTTCGGGGTCGTTGAAGTAGAAGGCCTCGCTGACGAGGTGGTCGGCGCTGCCCGTGAAGGATCGGGGTTCGTATTGCGCTGCAGAGGCCACCGTGGCAGCCAGTGACGCCTGGTTGTCAAAGAGCAGTGCGGTGTGGAACAGCCCGGCCTCTCCCCTGCCAGGCAGGTTCAGGGAAGGGGCGGCCGCGAGATGGACGAGCGGGCGTTGAAGGCGGCCAAGGTAGACGCCACCGTCCTCTTCCGCCACAACCTCCAGGCCGAGTGCGCGCTGGTAGTAGTCGGTCATCAGCTTCACGTCGCCCACCTTGAGCATCACGGTGCCCATGGAGAGGTCGGCAGGAAGGAGATCCCGGCTGGTGGCTTCTGCAGTCATTGAACGCTCCCGGTCCGTTGGCCTTCGGGGTCGAAGGCGGCTATACCTTCAATTTACTTGAAGCTTCAATTTAATTCAAGTGGCTGAACGCACAGACTGCAACTCCGGTCCCGTGAGTGCTGTCACCGGGCCGCCCTCGGCCTGTGGTAGCTTCGACTTGACCACACGGGAGCCCTTGCAGGGGCTGAGATCGGGCTGACGCAGCCTGCGACCGTTGAACCTGTCCGGGTAATGCCGGCGAAGGAAGTGAGTATTCATTGAATACACAAGAAACACAGCTGATCCCTGCCCACATTGAAGCCGACCAGGATCAAACGTTCCAGCCTGACACTCAGTCACTGAAGTCCCACTCGCTGGCGTTCATCACTGATGACGCCACCGGGATCCGGGTTCCCGTGACCGAGATCGCGCTGGAACCATCGCCGAACGGCGCGGCGAACGGGCCTTTCCGGACCTACCGCACGGCCGGGCCGGGCAGCGATCCGGTGGTGGGCCTCAACCCGTTCCGCTCGGAGTGGATCGCCGCCCGCGGCGACACCGAGCCGTACAGCGGACGGAAACGGAACCTGCTCGACGACGGTAAGTCGGCCGTGCGGCGCGGCGCAGCCTCTGCGGAGTGGAAGGGGGCACAGCCGGTGCCCCGCCGCGCCGTCGACGGCAGGACCGTCACGCAGATGCACTACGCACGGCAGGGTGTGGTGACCACCGAGATGCAGTTCGTTGCCCTCCGCGAGAACTGTGACGTGGAACTGGTCCGCAGCGAAGTCGCTGCCGGCCGCGCCATCATCCCCAACAACATCAACCACCCGGAATCCGAACCGATGATTATCGGCAAGGCCTTCCTGGTCAAGATCAACGCCAATATCGGCAACTCCGCGGTGACCAGCTCCATCGCCGAGGAAGTGGACAAACTCCAATGGGCCACCCAGTGGGGCGCCGACACGGTGATGGACCTCTCCACCGGAGATGACATCCACACCACGCGGGAATGGCTCATCCGCAACTCCCCCGTACCCATTGGCACGGTGCCGATCTACCAGGCCCTGGAGAAGGTCAATGGCGAGGCCAACGCACTGACGTGGGAAATCTTCCGGGACACCGTCATTGAGCAGTGCGAGCAGGGCGTGGACTACATGACCATCCACGCCGGTGTGCTGCTGCGTTACGTGCCGCTGACGGCCAACCGCGTCACCGGCATCGTCTCCCGGGGCGGTGCGATCATGGCGGGCTGGTGCCTGGCCCACCACCAGGAAAACTTTCTTTACACGCACTTCGACGAGCTGTGCGAGATCTTCGCCAAGTACGACGTCGCGTTCTCCCTGGGCGACGGACTGCGCCCGGGAGCCACTGCGGACGCCAACGACGCCGCCCAGTTCGCGGAGCTGGACACGCTCGCGGAGCTTACGCAGCGGGCGTGGGAATTCGATGTGCAGGTCATGGTGGAGGGTCCTGGGCACGTCCCGTTCCACCTGGTGCGGGAGAACGTGGAACGCCAGCAGGAACTCTGCAAGGGCGCCCCGTTCTACACACTGGGGCCCCTGGTCACGGACATTGCCCCGGGCTATGACCACATCACGTCCGCCATCGGCGCCACCGAAATCGCCCGGTACGGGACAGCCATGCTTTGTTACGTCACGCCCAAGGAGCACCTTGGCCTGCCGAACAAGGACGACGTGAAGACCGGGGTGATCACCTACAAGATCGCCGCCCACGCAGCCGACCTTGCCAAGGGCCACCCCGGCGCCCATGAACGGGACGACGCCCTGTCAAAGGCCCGGTTCGAGTTCCGCTGGCGCGACCAGTTCGCGCTGTCCCTTGACCCGGTTACAGCCGAGGCCTTCCATGACGAGACGTTGCCGGCCGAACCGGCGAAAACGGCGCACTTCTGCTCCATGTGCGGCCCGAAGTTCTGCTCCATGAAGATCAGCCAGGACATCAGGGACGAATACGGCTCCGCAGATTCGCAGGCGGCCATAGCCGAGGCCTACAGCGGGATGCGCGAAAAGAGTGCGGAGTTCCTGGCCGCCGGCGGGAAGGTCTACCTCCCGGAGCTTCGGATTCCGGCCGGGAGCTGACGGCTCAGGAAGCCTGAACCGAGCGTGACCTGCCGACGGCGGCGATGAAGGACCGGATGGCGCGGTCACCTTCGGCAGAGTCCTGGGGCCGGTGTCCTCCCGCAGCAATGCGGTGCAGGGCACCGGTTTCCTGCAGATATCCGGCGATCTCCTCGTAGAGCGGTTCCCAGCCGCCAGTCAGGACCATGGTGGGGACGCCCGGAACGATGTGCAGCGGGGCGTCCCAGGACGGCGCCTGCAACCGGAGCCGGCGAGCTGACCGTTTTTCTTCCGTGGTGGCGGGCTCCTGGAGGTCCGCCGCGAACATTCTCCGCACGAACTCACGCTGGAACTCGTCATCACTGAGTTGGTGCCGGATATCGAACAGCGGTTGCATCAGCGCCCTGTGGGCAGACGTGGCCGGCAGTTCGGCGGTCAGGGACAAGCACGCCGGTTCAACCAGCGTGAGGGAAAACACCAGATCAGGGCGATCGACGGCAGCCATCATGGCCGCAATGGCGCCCTCGGCGTGGGCTACAACATGGCCGCCGGCGGCACCGCGGCCATCATCGGCCAGTGAGCGCAGGATGATGGCGGTGTCTTCGGCGAACGAGGACTCCAGGGGCTCAGCAACCGGGTCAAAGCCGTGCCGCCGCAGGAACAGGGCGTCGTACTTCAGCGCCATTCCGTGCTGGCGGGTCCACGCCGCCGCACCGAAAGGTCCGGCGCCGTGCACGTACACTACCCGCTGTTTGAACATGACCCAACCCTATTCCACGGCGCCGACATCCCGGTTGGGCAGCAGTAAGTGTGCGCCTGCGTGCTCAACACAACACCTGCTGCTACCCGGCCGGGAGGGGTGGTTACTTGCCGAGGAACTTGTCGAATCCCTTGGGCAGGTTCAGCTGCGAAGGGTCGAAGTCGCCGCCCTGCTGGCCGAATGACGCCCCCGTGGGAAGAGCTTTCGCCGCGCCGGCCCGACGGGCTTCGGCGTCCTTGAGCTCCTGGGCAGCCTTGGCAGGGTTGCCTGAGCGGGCCTTCTTTTTCGGGGCGTTCTTGCCGCCCTTCCGCGCACTGCCGGGGCCGCCCATGCCGGGCATCCCCGGCATTCCGGGCATGCCGCCGCCCTGCGCCATCTTCTTCATCATCTTCTGGGCCTGGCCGAAGCGCTCCAGCAGGCCGTTGACCTCGGACACGTGCACGCCTGAACCGCGGGCGATGCGTGCCCTGCGGGAGCCGTTGATGATCTTCGGGGCGACGCGTTCGTGCGGCGTCATGGACCGCACGATCGCTTCGACCCGGTCAATCTCGCGCTCGTCAAAGTTCTCCAGCTGCTCGCGGATGTTCTGCGCACCGGGCATCATCATGAGCATCTTCTTCATGGAGCCCATGTTGCGGATCTGCTGCATCTGGGAGAGAAAGTCGTCCAGGGTGAAGTCTTCCTGGTCGGCGAATTTCTTCGCCATCCGGGCGGCTTCGTCCTTGTCCCAGTTCTTCTCGGCCTGCTCAATCAGGGTGAGGACGTCACCCATGTCCAGGATGCGGGAGGCCATGCGGTCCGGGTGGAACAGCTCAAAGTCATCCACGCCTTCGCCGGTGGAGGCGAACATGACCGGCTTACCGGTGACCGACGCAACCGACAGTGCGGCACCACCGCGGGCGTCGCCGTCGAGCTTTGACAGCACGATTCCGGTGAAGTTCACACCCTCGTCAAACGCGACAGCCGTGTTCACGGCGTCCTGTCCGATCATGGCGTCAATCACAAACAGCACTTCATTGGGGACAATGGCGCGGCGGATCTGGCTCGCCTGCTCCATCATCTCGGCGTCAACGCCAAGGCGCCCGGCGGTATCAACGATCACGACGTCGTGCAGCTTCTGGCGCGCTTCCTCGACGCCGGCGCGGGCGACGGCGACCGGGTCACCGGCAGGGTGCTCCAGTTCCGAGGTGGCTCCGGGGTGCGGCGCGAAAACGGGCACGCCGGCACGCTGACCCACAACCTGGAGCTGAGTGACGGCATTGGGCCGCTGAAGATCACATGCCACCAGGAGGGGGCTGTGACCTTGAGCCTTGAGCCACTTGGAGAGCTTGCCCGCGAGGGTGGTCTTACCGGCACCCTGGAGGCCGGCCAGCATGATGATGGTGGGGCCGGACTTGGCCAGGCGGATGCGGCGGGTCTCGCCGCCGAGGATCTCAACGAGCTCCTCATTGACGATCTTGACGATCTGCTGGCTCGGGTTCAGCGCCCCCGAAACCTCTGCCCCGAGGGCACGCTCGCGGACGCGGGCCGTAAATTCACGCACCACGGAAACGGCGACGTCGGCATCCAGGAGGGCGCGGCGGATCTCCCGGACTGTGGCATCAACGTCGGCCTCAGTGAGGCGGCCCTTGCCACGGAGATTCTTGAAGGTTGCTGTCAACCGGTCAGAGAGTGAATTGAACACGCGCCGCGCACTTCTTTCAGTGGATTTACAGGGGGGACTCGACTATCTAGGGTACCAAGCCGGGCTTGCCGGATGGCATGCTGGCAGGGTGACGAGCCAAACAAGTGTAAAAACCCTGCTCATTCTCGGCGCCTCCGGCGATCTGACCGGCCGCCTCCTGCTGCCGGGACTGGCCCGGCTGGTGGCTACCGGCCGGACTGATGGCCTGACCCTGGTGGGTGCCGGATCCGACGCCTGGACGCCAGAACAGTGGCGTACCCGGGTCCACGAGGCCTTCGCCCCCGCTGCGGAGGCCGCCAACAGGGTTGGAAAAAAGGCCCTCACCGCCTTGGCTAAAGCCACCGCTTACCACCAGCTTGATGTTACGGCGGAAGGAGCCCTGGCGGGACTGTTGGCCGGGCTGGAAGGCCCCACCGCGATCTATTTTGCGTTGCCTCCCCATGTCAGCCAGCTGGCCTGCGAGTCGCTGCACCGTGACCAGGTTCCGGCCGGAACACGGCTGGTCATGGAGAAGCCTTTCGGCTCCAGTGAAGCCTCGGCCCGTTCCCTTAACCGCACACTCGCCGCGCTGGTGCCGGAGGACCACATCCACCGGGTGGACCATTTCCTGGGGAAAGCGACGGTGCTGAACATCCTGGGCCTGCGCTTTGCGAATAATTTCCTGGAACCCGTGTGGAACCGCGAGCATGTGGAAAAGGTCGAAATCATCTTCGACGAGGACCTGGCGCTGGAGGGCAGGGCGCGGTACTACGACAGTGCAGGCGCCCTGCGCGACATGGTCCAGAGCCACTTGCTGCAGATCATGGCGCTCATGGCCATTGAGCCGCCGGCCACCCTCGGGGAGCGGGACCTCCGGGACGCCATCGCGGCCGTGCTCCGCGCCAGCAGCATCAGCGCCCCTTACGCAAAATCCACGCGCCGGGCCACGTATACGGCGGGTTCGATTGCCGGCAGGAAGGTCCCGGACTATGTCCGGGAAGAAGGCGTGGACGCATCCCGTGGGACGGAGACCCTGGCGGAAGTCCGCGTGGACATCGATAACTGGCGATGGAAGGGGGTCCCTTTCATTCTGCGTTCGGGCAAGGCCCTCGGCGTGAAACGGAAGGAGGCCGTGGTCACCTTCCGCCCCGTACCGCACCTTCCCGCGGGCTTCACGGGCGTGGACTCCCCTAACCAGCTGCGGATCGGGTTCGGGCCGGATACCCTGGCGTTCGACGTCGACGTCAACGGTCCCGGCAGCATGTTCAGCCTGAGCCGCACAACGCTGAATGCGGAGCTGAACGCTTCTGAGCTGCTGCCCTATGGCGAAGTGCTGGAGGGCGTCCTGAGCGGTGATCCGCTGCTCTCGGTGCGCGGTGACACAGCGGAGGACTGCTGGCGGATTCTTGAGCCGGTACTGAAGGCCTGGCAGCGGGGCACGGTGCCGCTGGAAAAGTACGACGCCGGTTCGGCCGGTCCCGCCGGATGGCCAGGTTCCGCCGCTGCGGACTAAGTGCTGGCTGGCTGCTCGCTGGCTAAGTCCTGGCTGTAGGCGCCGGCTGCGTATGCCAGAAAAAACTGAGCGGGCAGGGAACCTTGGAGGTTCCCTGCCCGCTCTTTCGTGTGGATCAATAGATATCCGGAACAGCTAGATGGCGGCGACGCCGCGTTCGCCCGTCCGGACCCTGACGGCTTCGAAGACGTCCACGGTCCAGACCTTGCCGTCGCCCGCTCGGCCGGTGTTGGAGCTGGCGATGATGACGTCCAGGATGTCATCGGCCTGTTCGTCCGTAGCGAGGACTTCAACCCGGATCTTGGGCAGGAGGTCCACGTTGTATTCCGCTCCGCGGTAGACCTCCGTGTAGCCGCGCTGGCGGCCGTAGCCGCTGGCCGCGCTGACCGTCAGCCCCTGGACACCGTATGACTCCAGGCCTTCCCGGATGGCTTCGAGCTTCTCCGGGCGGACGATGGCTGTGATCAGTTTCATGCTTCCACGCTTTCCTTGCCCGCTGCCGGATCGGACTTCTTTGCGCCGGCAACTCCGCCGTCAGCGGCCGAGCCCTTGCCCGTGATCAGTTCGTGAAACGGCTGGAAGCTCCCGCCGTGGCCGCCCACTCCGAACTCGTACGCCGTCTCGGCGTGCAGGCTGAGGTCAACGCCAACAGCTTCCTGTTCCTGGGATACCCGGAAGCCCATGGTCTTGTGGATGGCGAAGGCGATGATCGCCGTGAGGGTCGCCGAGTAGGCGATGGCGATGCCTGCCGCTGCGAGCTGGGCCCAAAGCTGGGCCGCGCCGCCGCCGTAGAAGAGGCCGCCGCCCACACCGTCGGCGGGGAGGGCGATGAAGCCCAGGGCAACCGTTCCGATGATGCCGGAGACCAAGTGAACGCCCACAACATCCAGGGAGTCATCGAAGCCCCAGCGGAACTTGAGGCCGACGGCCAGGGCCGAGGCGACACCGGCGACGACACCGAGGCCGAGCGCGCCCACCGGGCTGACGTTGGCACAGGCAGGGGTGATGGCAACCAGGCCGGCAACCACACCGGAGGCTGCACCAAGGGAAGTGGGGTGGCCGTCGCGGATGCGTTCTGTGACGAGCCAGCCGAGCATTGCCGCGGCCGGGGCTGCGAGAGTGTTGACCCAGATCAGGCCGCCCTGCTCAGCAGTGGTGGCCGCGCCGCCGTTGAAGCCGAACCAGCCGAACCACAGGATGGCTGCACCGAGCATCACGAACGGGATGTTGTGCGGGCGGTGGTTGGGGTCCTTGCCGAAGCCGCGGCGGTTGCCGATGATCAGGACGAGTACGAGGGCTGCCACACCGGCGTTGATGTGGACCACGGTGCCGCCGGCGAAGTCGATGGCCGGGCCGAGGGCCTGGCCAATGGCGCCTTCGGGGCCGAAGAGGCCGCCGCCCCAGACCATGTAGGCCAGCGGGCAGTAGACGAGGGTGACCCAGACGGGGACGAAGACGGTCCAGGCGCCAAACTTGGCGCGGTCAGCGATCGCGCCACTGATGAGGGCGACGGTGATGATGGCGAATGTGGCGGCGTAGCCGACCTTAATGAGCCCGTCGGGGCTGGTGATGCCTTCAAGGCCGAAGGTGGCGAACGGGTTCCCGACGATCTGCAGGAAGCCCTCGCCGGAGCTCATCGAAGCGCCCCAGAGCACCCAGACTACGCCGACCATGCCGATGGAGATGAAGCTCATCATCATCATGTTCAGTGCAGCTTTGGCGCGCGTCATGCCGCCGTAGAAAAATGCCAGACCTGGTGTCATGAACAGCACGAGTGCTGCTGCCACCATGAGCCATACGTGACCTGCGGTAAGTTCCATGGTGCACGTCCTCCCTATGATCGATGCTGCGGAATACTCCGCCTTACTAACGCCTTTTGCGTCCTGCATCGAGTCTGTCGCTGCCGTGTTTCGCCCGCAGAGGATTTTCATTGCTGGCTTGTTACAACAACCTCCCGGAAGTAAATGGTGCATATCTGGCTTGTTACGGTTATGTTTCACCACTGTCGCCGAGCCTCGGCTGCCTACCTTGCAAGGAAACCGCCACATGTCGGCACCATCACGCGTGAGCCGCGCCACAACGCGGATTTTGTCAGTTATCCGCCCGCAGAGGCCCACGCTTCCGCGCGACATCAAGGTGATGCTCGCTGCGGCGTTCCTGATTGCCCTCGGGTTTGGGCTGGTGGCGCCGGTCCTGCCCCAGTTCGCCACCACTTTCGACGTCGGGGCGACGGCCGCCGCCGTGATCGTGAGCATCTTCGCCTTCATGCGGCTGGTGTTCGCGCCGGCGGGCGGGGCCTTGATTGCCCGTTGGGGTGAGCGGCCGATCTATGTGGCGGGGCTGCTGATTGTTGCTGTTTCAACCGCGGCGTGCGCCTTTGCCCAGGACTATTGGCAGCTCCTGGTCTTCCGGGGGCTTGGCGGTGTGGGCTCGGTGATGTTCACGGTGGCTTCCATGGCCCTTGTGGTGCGGCTGGCGCCGCCGCAAAGCCGGGGCAGGGTATCCGGCGCCTACGCGTCCGCGTTCCTGATCGGCAGCGTCCTGGGCCCGGTGGTGGGCGGGCTGCTGGCTGGATTCGGCTTGCGGGTACCGTTCCTTTGCTATGCGGCCGCGTTGATCCTTGCTGCCGCGGTGGTGCAGACCCAGCTCAGCCACGCGCCGTCGGCGGCCCGGTCCACTGTGGGCCGCGCCCCTGACATGCCGTTCACCGAGGCCTGGCGAGTTGGTGCGTACCGCTCGGCACTGATGTCCAGCTTCGCCAACGGCTGGGCCACGTTCGGTGTGCGGATGGCCACCGTCCCGCTGTTTGCGGTTGCTGCGCTCGGCGCCGGTCCGGAGGCCGCCGGCCTGGCGCTGGCCGTTTTTGCTGCCGGAAATGCCGCAGCGCTGACATTCTCCGGCCGGCTGGCGGACAGCCTGGGCAGGCGGCCGTTGATGGTCGTTGGGCTCCTGGTCGCCGGTCTCGCCACGGCCGCCATCGGCTTCACGTCCCACCTGGGTTGGTTCCTGGCCGCCTCGGTTGTGGCCGGGGCGGGGTCCGGCCTGCTGGGACCTGCCCAGCAGGCAGCCGTCGCAGATGTCATCGGCAATGAGCGGTCCGGCGGGCGCGTCCTGGCCGTCTACCAGATGGCCTCGGACGTCGGCGCCATTGCCGGACCGGTCCTGGTGGGAGTCTTGGCAGACCGGCTGGGCTACGGCTGGGCATTCGGGGTCACCGGCGCCGTGCTGGTGCTCGCGGCTGCTTGCTGGACTGTGACGCGAGAGCCGCTTAAACGCATTGAGGGGTGAGTTCCCGCAGCTAAGCCTCGGCTTAGCTGCGGGGACTCACCCCTCGTTGTGTAAAGCCGGTGTTTGGGTAAACCCGGTTCCTAGTTCAACAGGGCGTCGACGAAGCTCTCGGCTTCGAACGGGGCCAGGTCATCGGCGCCTTCGCCGAGTCCGATCAGCTTGACCGGCACGCCGAGTGATTTCTGGATGGCCACCACGATGCCGCCCTTCGCGGTCCCGTCCAGTTTGGTCAGGACAATGCCGGTGATGTTCACTACCTCGGCGAAGACGCGGGCCTGGTTCAGGCCGTTCTGGCCGGTGGTGGCGTCCAGAACCAGCAGGACCTCGTCAACCTCCGCGAGCTTTTCGATGACACGCTTGACCTTGCCAAGTTCATCCATGAGGCCGGTCTTGTTCTGCAAGCGGCCGGCAGTGTCGATCATAACAACGTCGACTTCCTGGTCAATGCCGGCCTTGACTGCCTCATAGGCGACAGACGCCGGGTCTGCGCCGTCGACGTCGGACTTCACGGTGGGTACACCCACACGCTGGCCCCACGTGGCCAGCTGCTCGGCCGCCGCGGCGCGGAAGGTGTCCGCCGCGCCCAGCAGGACGTCCTTGTCCTCGGCAACAAGCACGCGGGCGAGCTTGCCCACGGTGGTGGTTTTGCCCACGCCGTTGACGCCGACCACCAGCACGATGGCCGGCTTGTCCGCGTGCCTGTCGGTGCGCAGTGCGCGGTCCATGGTGGGGTCCACCAGCTTGATCAGTTCCTCACGGAGCAGAGCCTTGACCTGCTCCGGGGTCCTGGTGCCAAGTATTTTCACGCGTTCCCGGAGAGCGTCGACCAGCTGCATGGTGGGTTCGGTGCCGAGGTCGGCCAGCAGGAGGGTCTCCTCCACTTCATCCCAGACGTTCTCGTCGATCTTGTCGCTGGAGAGCAACGCAAGCAGGCTCTTGCCGAGGATGTTATTCGAGCGGACCAGACGCTCGCGGAGCCGGGTCAGGCGGCCGGCAACGGGAAGAGGGGTCTCAACCTGGATGGTTTCCAGGCCTGCCACATCATCAGGAACGTCGGTGACTTCAAGGTCTTCGAGGTCGACGCCGGCGGGAGCGTTGCGCTCGGCCGGAACCACGGGCGCGTCCTCGAGCAGCGTTCCCCCGCCGGCGACGGGATCATTGGCGTCGCGGGTCCCGGGGTACTGGGTGATGTTCTTCCGCGTCTTCAACAGGACCGGGATCAGCCCGCCAATAACCGCCAGGGCAGCAACGATGGACAGAATAATGGGGAGGATGTCATTCACTCCCCTAGCTTCTCACAAACGTGGCAGGGGGATCGGGGCGGCCACCTGCGCGGACGCTATACGTCGGCGCCCAGCCGCTGGCTGATGACGGTGGACACGCCGTCGCCGCGCATGGTGACGCCGTACAGGGCATCAGCCACTTCCATGGTCCGTTTCTGGTGCGTGATCACGATCAGCTGGCTGGACTCCCGCAGCTCTTCGAAGATGGTGATGAGCCGGCCGAGGTTGGTGTCATCAAGGGCCGCTTCAACCTCGTCCATGACATAGAACGGCGAGGGGCGGGCTTTGAAGATAGCAACCAAAAGGGCGACGGCGGTGAGGGACCGTTCTCCTCCTGACAACAGTGAGAGGCGCTTGATTTTCTTGCCGGCAGGTCGCGCTTCGACCTCGATTCCGGTGGTGAGCATGTCCGAAGGATCCGTCAGCACCAGCCGGCCTTCGCCGCCGGGAAAGAGGCGTTCAAAGACGTGGACGAACTGGTCTCGGGTGTCCTCAAAGGCCTCGCTAAAGACACGCTGGACCCGATCATCCACTTCCTTGATGATGTCCAGCAGGTCCTTGCGGCTGGATCTCAGGTCCTCCAGCTGCGTGCTGAGGAACTGGTGCCGTTCCTCCAGGGCGGCGAACTCCTCGAGCGCCAGCGGGTTGACCTTGCCCAGCGCTGACAGGTCCCTTTCGGCTTTCCGGAGGCGCTTCTCCTGCTCCTCGCGGACAAAGGGCTTGCCGTCGGCGACCGGTGTGCCGTCGTCGTCCACGGGGGTCCGCAGAGCCGCCCATTTGTCGCCGCTTTCCTCTGCGGGGACGGGCACGGGAACATCCGGGCCGAAGTCCGCCACCAGGACGTCGGGCGTAATCCCGAGTTCTTCGATGGAACGTGTTTCCAGGGCTTCAATCCGCGCCCGCTGCTGGGCGCGGGCCAGTTCGTCCCGGTGAACCGAGTCAGTCAGTTCCGCCAGTTCGCGGGCCAGGGTGTCATTGGTTGTCCGGGTCTCCAGCAGCGCACGGTCCCGTTCTTCCCGGTTCTCTTCGGCGAGGTCGCGTTCATGCCGGGCCAGCTCAACAGACACGTCGATGAACCGGATTGCCAACTCCACCGCAGCGGAGACAGCAGCCGCCCGTTGGGCCTGGAGCCGACGGCGGCGCGCCCGTTCGGCGGCCTCTTCGCGTGCCTGGCGTTCGGTGGCCGCTGCCCGTTCCAGCGATAGAGCCCGGTTGCTCGTGGCGGTCAGCTGCTCTTCCGTGCTGCGCAGCGAGAGCCTCGCGTCCATCTCCGCAGATCTGGCCAACGACGCCGCCAAAGCGAGGGCATCACGTTGTTCGGTGGAGGGTTCCTCTTCAGCCGGCGCCTCCTGCGCAGCGGCAAGGCGCGCGGCAACGGCGGCGAGCGTCTGCTCCTCTGTCACAACACTGGCCTCCGCCCTGGCCAGCGAAGTGGCCAGCCTGTCGCTTTCACCGACGGCGCTGCGCAGGATGGAGTTGAGGTGGCCGAACTTTTCGGCCACGGCCGCGAGCCGGGCGTCGGAATCGTGCAGGCGGTCCAGGGCAGCCTCCGCCCTTGTCCGGGCCTCGGCGCGCCGGACCTCGGCGCCGGCCAGGGCGAACCGGTTCCGTTCCAGGTCCGCGGTGACAACGGCCAGCCGGGCCTCGGCGTCGTCCACGGCGGCCTGCACCTCGAGCAGGGACGGCGCCTTCGCCGAGCCGCCAGTCACCGTAAGGGCGGTAAACACGTCCCCGGCCCGGGTCACGGCTGTCAGATCCGGGCGTTCGGCGACCAGCAGCCCCGCCCCATCCAGGTCTTCAACAACTGCTACCCCGGTCAGGAGCGCGGCCACGGCAAGGGCGGGCCCACCCCCGGCGGATGCCAAGTCCACAGCCCAGCGTGCGCCTGCCGGCAGGGGTTCACCCGTGCCGGAAGTTGCGTCCCGCATGGGGACAGCAGACGCCAACAGCAGGGAGGCACGCCCCGCATCGTCGTCTTTAAGAAGTTGAACCACGACGGCGGCCACGTCAGGATCCCGGACCACGATCGCTTCGGAGGCCCCGCTCAGCGCCGCGGCAATCGCAGCCTCATAACCCGGCTGAACAGTGAGGCTCGAGGCAAGCGCTCCCGCAACGCCATCCAGCCCGGAGTTGAGGGCGTGCGCCGCGCCGTCTTTTCGGTTAAGGCCGAGCTGCAGTGCGTCCCGGCGGGCCACGAGGGCGTCACGTTCGCGGACAGCTTCTCCCCTCACGGACGTCAGCTCGGCAATCTCCTGGACGACGGCGTCGAGCTCTGCGCTGGCGTCCTCGTAGTCGGCGTCGAGGCTTTCCTCCCCCTCCTCCACCCCCGCCACCTGGGTTTCCAGGGCGGTGAACTCGGACTGGGCCCGGCGGCGGCGTTCCTGTCCTGCGGCGAGTGACTCCCGCAGCCGGCCCAGCTCGGCCTGCGCGGATTCAACCCGCGATCGTGCGGCACCGACCTGTCCGGCAAGCTTCGCGAGGCCCTCGCGGCGGTCCGCTGCGGCCCGGAGGACGGCAGTCAGCCTTTTCTCCTCGGCAGACGCCTCGAGTTCGGCCGCGTTCTTCGCCGCCGTACTCGAGTCCAGCGCGCTGCGGCGGTCAAGGATGTGGCGCTCCAGCTCCATCAGCTCATCCCGGACCCGGACGGCCTGCCGTTCCAGCTGCTCAGGATCCCTGCCCGAGTACGGTTCAGCATCAACGGCACCCAGCAGCCGGCCGCGTTCCTGCGCCAGCGAGCCAAGGGAACGAAGCCGTTCCCTTGAAGCGGAGAGCCGGTACCAGATATCCCGGGCGGCGTTGAGCTTTGGTGTGGCCTCGGCTGCGAGCTGTTCCACGGCCGCCTGTTGCCGGCGCCCCGCCTCCAGCTGCTGCTCCACCGCCGCGCGGCGGGCCTTCAGCGCCGTTTCGTCGGCCACATCCTGCTCGAGTGAATTCTGTTGGCGGACGAGGTCGTCGGCCAACAGCCGCGCCCGTGCGTCGCGCACGTCGAACTGGACCCGCTGGGCGCGGCGCGCAACATCAGCCTGCTTGCCGAGCGGCGTGAGCTGGCGCCTGATCTCCCCGGTCAGGTCGCTCAGCCGCTGCAGGTTCGCCTGCATGGCTTCAAGCTTGCGGACCGTTTTTTCCTTGCGGCGGCGGTGCTTGAGGATCCCGGCCGCCTCCTCGATGAAGCCACGGCGGTCCTCCGGCGTGGCGTGCAGGACCTTGTCCAGCTGGCCCTGGCCCACAATGACATGCATCTCCCGCCCCATACCGGAATCCGAGAGCAGCTCCTGGATATCGAGGAGGCGGCAGCTGGCACCGTTAATAGCGTATTCGGAGCCGCCGGTGCGGAAGAGAGTCCGCGAGATGGTGACCTCGCTGTACTCGATGGGCAGAGCGCCGTCGGTGTTGTCGATGGTCAGGGAGACGTGGGCCCGGCCAAGCGGCGGGCGCCCGGAGGTCCCCGCAAAAATGACATCCTCCATTTTGCCGCCGCGGAGCGTTTTGGCTCCCTGCTCCCCCATCACCCAGGAGAGGGCGTCCACCACGTTGGACTTGCCGGAGCCGTTCGGCCCCACCACTGCCGTGATGCCAGGCTCAAAATCGAAGGTTGTTGCCGATGCGAACGACTTGAACCCACGGACGGTAAGGCTTTTGAGGTGCAAGGTGTTTCTGGTCTCCTGAGTGGCTGAAGCGGCTGCTTTGCTGCCCCAAATCTACTGCGTTATGGCGGAAACCCGCGGATTTCCGGGTGTCTGTCCCTGCACCGGACAGCGCCCGATCATGCCCTGCAGGGCGACGGCCGCCTACCAGCGCCCGTTACGCGGGCGCGGCTGACAGACCGGGCAGGAGTAGGAGGAGCGGTTCATGAACTGCTCGCGGCGGATCGTGGAGTTAATTCCGACGGCGGCACAACGGCTGCAGTGCTTACCTTCCCGCCCATAGGCGTTAAGGGAGCGGTCGAAGTAACCAGAGGCCCCGTTGACGTTGACGTACAACGCATCGAAGCTGGTGCCGCCTGCCGCCAGAGCGTCCAGCATGACCTCGCGGGAGCTGGTGATGAGCCGTTCCGCGTCGCCGCGGCGCAGCGTATCGGTGGGCCTGGCGTAGTGCAGCTTTGCCCGCCACAGGGCCTCATCGGCATAGATGTTGCCGATTCCTGAGACGAGTCCCTGGTCCAATAGCGCGCGTTTGAGGCCCGTCTTGCGCTTCCGCAGCCTGCCGTAAAAAAGGTCAAAGGAAAACGCCGGGTCCAGCGGGTCCCGGGCGATGTGGGAAGCTTCCTCAGCGATCAGCGCCACGGGAGATTCCGACTGGCCGCCGGGGCCGCCGTCGTCCGTCGGAATCATTCCGGTGACGAACAGCCCGCCGAAAATACGCTGGTCAACAAACCTGAGTTGTTCAGGCATTCCGGCCACGGGGCTCAGCCGCAGCCTGACCTTGAGGTGTTTCTCGTCCGGCACTTCGCCGTCCTGCAACAGGAGCTGGCCGCTCATCCCGAGGTGGGCCATCAGGGCGACAGGCGGTGCGCCAGCGGACTCCGCAGCCTCACTCAGCGGCATCCACAGGAATTTTCCGCGGCGCACAACGTCCACAACCGTGGTGCCCTGGAGGTTGCCCCTGAAGTCATCAGGGCCCATGGCATGCCGGCGGAGGGAGCGCGGGTCCAGCACGTCTACCCCCGTGATGGTTCGGCCGCGGACCCAACTCACCAGTCCGCGGCGGACCACTTCAACTTCAGGCAGTTCGGGCACGGCTCAGCCTAGGCGCTGCGGGAAGACTCTGGTGATGCGCCCTCCGCTGCAGGGGCAGCGGCGGTTCCGGAGGTTCCGGCGGTTCCGGCGGTTCCGGAGAGCTGACGCCAGGCGTCCGCGGCAGCTTCCTGCTCCGCTTCCTTCTTCGAGTGGCCTGATCCGTTGCCGTACGGTTTGCCACCAATATTCAGGACCGCTGTGAAGGTTCGGGCGTGGTCCGGCCCCGCCCCCTCAACGGCGTAGTAGATAGTGCCCATCTGCCTGCTGGCTGCCAGTTCCTGGATGCTGGTTTTCCAGTCGGTGCCGGCGCCGAGGGCGGCAGCATCCTTCAGGAGCGGGCCAATCAGGCGCATAACCAACTGACGGGCAGTCTCGATGTCGTTGGACACGTAGGTGGCACCAATGAGGGCTTCCATGGTGTCCGCCAGGATGGAAGCCTTGTTCTTGCCCTCGGTGAGCTTTTCGCCCTGCCCCAGGTAGATGTAATCCCCGATGCCGAGGCTTCGGCCGATGCCGGCGAGGGCGCGCGTGCTGACCACCGCAGAGCGGCGTTTGGCAAGGTCGCCTTCCGGCAGGGTGGGGTTGTCCCGGTACAGGGCATCGGTCACGGAGAAGCCCAGGATGGAGTCGCCCAGGAATTCGAGCCGCTCGTTAGTGGGGATGCCGCCGTTTTCGTAGGCGTAGGAACGGTGTGTGAGAGCAAGACGAAGCGTCCCGGCGTCAATGGAGACACCGAGACGCTTCAGAAGCTCTTCAGTTGAAGACATCATGTCAGCCCAAGCGGCCGATTAGACGTCTGCGACCTTGCGGCCCTTGTACTCAAGGAACAACGCAGTGCCAGCCGAGTCGGTAACGACCTTCGCCTGGTGCGGCAGGCTGTAAGTAACCTGGCCGTTCTCTACGGTCTTCACCAGGTGAGGGGCAGTTGCCTTCCACTGGGAGCGGCGGGCGCGGGTATTCGAGCGAGACATTTTCCGCTTCGGGACAGCCACGGCTAACTCATTTCTCTCTAGAAAAACACTTACAAATCAGTTTTGCCGGTCAGGCTTAGCCAAGTCAGCTAGGGCAGCCCAGCGAGGATCTACGACCTCGTGGTGGTGCCCCGGCTCGTCTTCCAGGCGTACTCCGCATTCGGAGCAAAGGCCCTGGCAGTCTTCCCGGCACACCGGCTGGAACGGCAGCATGGTTACAACTGCGTCCCGCAACACCGGCTCAAGATCGATTAGATCGTACTCGATTCGATATTGCTCTTCTTCGTCTTCTCCGTCGGAGAACTGAGCGCCCTCGTAGAAGAAAAGTTCCTGCACATTGACCTCAAGGTCATACGCAAGGGGATCCAGGCATCGGCCGCATTCGCCTTTTACTTCGGCGACCGCGGTTCCTGATACCAGAATTCCTTCGTGTACGGCCTCAAGCCTCAGATCCAGCTCGATGTCCGAGCCTTCCTGAACGCCAATGAGTGCCACACCAAGGTCACTTGGTGCAGGTACATGTTCTTTCAGTGTCCGCATGCTTCCCGGGCTGCGCCCGATATCCTTGACGTCGAACGCCAAGGGCGAACTAGCATCTCGTTTAATGAGAACTCCTGTTGAACATATGACCGACGTACCATCTTAGCCTGAAGAACCGCAGGGACTCAAACCAGGCGACGGACGGCCGTCGAAGTACCGGACTAGCCTACCCTCTTGGCGGCTGATCGGACGCAGACCCGCCCGCGAGCAACCTTTTATGCACCGACCGGGGCACATAGTCGGACACGCTGCCGCCCAGACCGGCCACTTCTTTGATCAGGGTGGATGACAAATGCAGGTAGTGCGCCTCGGCCGGCAGGAACACCGTTTCGACGCCGCTGAGCTGGCGGTTCATCGTGGCCATCGGAAGTTCGTAGTCGAAGTCCGAGGACGAGCGGAGACCTTTGACGATCGCGGAGACCCCGCGCTGGCGGCAGTACTCGGCCAAAAGACCGTCGCCCACCGGTTCCACCACAATGCCTTTGAGGGACGCCAGGGTTTCACGCGCCATGTCCAGGCGGTCCCCCAGACTGAACATGTACTTCTTCGCATAATTGGTCGACACCGCCACGATCACCTCATCGAAGAGGCCCGCGGCACGGGCGATGACCTCGAGATGGCCGTTGTGAATGGGGTCAAAGGATCCGGGGCAGACAGCGCGTCTCATGCACCGAACCTACCGCATGGGACTGCCGGGATACCATGACTCCATGCATCCACCACGGGACCTTTCCATGCCCACAGTGCCTGCGCCGTGGCAGCGCGCCGCCTCAGGCGCCAACCTGCTGGGACCCGCCGGCCAACTTGGCGTCACCATCTTCGAGGAGATGACCACGCTGGCGGCGCAGACCGGCGCCATCAACCTCGGGCAGGGTTTTCCTGACGAGGACGGACCGCTGGAAATCAAGGCGGCCGCCATGGCCGCCATCGAAGCCGGAGCCAACCAGTACGCGCCCGGCAAGGGCGTCCTGGAACTGCGTGAGGCCGTGTCCGCACACCAGGAGCGTTTCTACGGGCTGACCCCGGACCCGCAGACCGAGGTCATCATCAGCACCGGCGCCACCGAAGGGATCGCCGCAACGTTGCTGGCGTTCGTCGGCCCCGGTGATGAGGTGCTGACGTTTGAACCCTTTTATGACTCGTACGGCGCAGTAATCGGCCTGTCCGGCGCCACCCACGTCACGGCCCCGCTGCTGGCTCCGGACTTTTACCCGGACATGATGGCGCTGGAAGCGGCCTTCACCGACCGCACCAGGGTGGTGCTGTTGAATAATCCGCACAACCCCACCGGCACAGTCTTCCCCCGGCATGTCCTGCAGCGCGTCGTCGAGCTTGCCACAAAGCATGATTGCCTCATCGTCACCGACGAGGTGTACGAGCACCTCACCTTCGGTGTCAGGCACATTCCCGTCGCCACCCTGCCGGGTGCAGCTGAGCGGACCATCACCATCTCGTCCGCAGGAAAGACCTTCTCCTTCACCGGCTGGAAGATCGGCTGGCTGACCGGCCCGGAACACCTGGTGGCGGCTGTCCGCACGGTCAAGCAGTTCCTGACCTACAGCTCCGGTACACCGTTCCAGTCGGCCATTGCGACCGGCCTCGCACTGCCGGACGAGTTTTACCAGGGCGTTTCGGCCAGTCTCCAGAAGAAGCGGGACATCCTCAGCGAGGGCCTCCGCGCCGCAGGATTCGACGTTTACACGCCGCACGGAACTTATTTCGTCAGCGTGGACACATCACCCCTTGGCATCAGCGACTCCGTGGACCTGGCCCGAAGGCTACCCGGACTGGTGGGAGTGGCCGCCATCCCCGTCCCCGTCTTCTGCCACCCGGAGGGCGCGGAACGAACACGGAGCCTGCTCAGGTTCGCGTTCTGCAAGAAAGTGGCGCTCCTCGAGGAGGCCGCCGCCAGGCTGGCGACCCTCAGCGGAAAGCTCTGATGGCGGATCCCGGCGGCACACGATCCACGCGGTTCCTGCGGACCACGGGACAGCACGCCTCCATCGAGCCCGATGCTTTCACCGACGGCGGCTACGTGCTGAGCATCGGCGGGGCCGAGCAGTCCCACGTTAATCTGGCGCATCCTGAGGAGATCTTCTACGAGTACCTGCGACGGATCGGCCATCTGGTGGATCTCGCCGCTCCCAAAAGTCAGCCGATCAAAGCCCTGCATCTTGGGGCTGGAGGCCTGACCCTGGCCCGCTATGTGCAGGCGACGAGGCCTGGATCCGTCCAGTATGCGGTGGAACTGGAACGCGAGCTCCTCGACTTTGTCCTGCAGCAACTCCCCCTTCCTGACGGAACCGACCTGCATTCCGTGATCGGCGACGCCCGCGACGCCCTGGCGGACCTGGACCCTGAACTTCACTTCGACGTCGTGATCCTGGACATTTTCTCTGGTCCGGAAGCCCCGGCCCACATCGCCTGCCAGGAGTTCTACCAGGAGGTCCGTGCACGCCTCGCACCGGGAGGCTTGCTGATCGTCAACGTGGGCGACGAACCCGGACTGACCCTGGTGCGAAGTCAGGCGGCCGCCATGCGCCACGCCATGACTGACGTTGCCGCCTTCGCCGAAACCGGGATGTTCGCGGGCCGCTACCCCGGCAACATCATCCTCGCCGGAACGCAGACCGCGTGGCCTGAAACCTGGACAGCCGAATTGACGGTACGAGGCCCACACCCTGCGAAGGTTCTTGCGGGCGTGGACCTGGATGGCCTCTCCGGCTGAATCTCAGTCCTCCGGAAGCACCGACGGCTCCGCAAACCAGAGCCGCGTTTCACCGTACTTCTTCTCCGCGAACCGTTCCAGGCCGGCCGGCCAGAACGGCTCCGGTGAACGCGTGGACCGCTCCACCACCACCACGGCAGCAGGGGCCAGACGATCGGCTAGTTTGCCCAACACCGCCGACAGGGCAGGATCATCCAGCGGATACGGCGGGTCCAGGAACACCAGGTCCCAGCTGGACGTCTCCACCGCGCGCTCCAGGAAGGACTCCACTTTGGACCGGTGGACCGTCACGGCCTTGCGGCCCAGTACACCGTTGATCAGGTCCGCGTTGCGCTGGCACACGGAACTGGCCTTGGCATCGAATTCCACAAGGTCAACGGTGTCAGCGCCCCTGCTGCCGCTCTCCACGCCCAACGAGCCGGACCCTGCGTACAGGTCCAGGACCCGGGCACCGGCAATGATCCCAAAGGCGTCGAGCCGGGAGAACAGCGCCTCCTTAACGCGGTCGGTGGTGGGCCTGGTCAGGGAGCCGGGGACGCTCACCAGAGGGGTCCCGCCTGCGGCGCCCGCGATGATGCGGCTCATGGCCGCCTCCTATCCGCGCTCAAGGAACGCCTCCTTCTCGGGGTTCAAGTACTCGTCGATGGCCTCCGCCAGCCGCGGATGCCGCGCCAGGGCAGGATCTGCGCCCACAATTTCCTGGGCGTCCTGGCGCGCCTGCGCAATGATGTCCTCATGCTCCAGCACGCGCAGCAGTTTCAGTGTGGAGCGGCCGCCGGACTGCGAAGCGCCGAGGATGTCGCCCTCGCGGCGCAGCTTCAAGTCCTCCTGCGACAACTCGAAGCCGTCGGTGGTTGCCGCCACGGCGTCCAGCCGGCGCCGGCTCGGGTGCCCGCGTTCCAGGGTGGTGACCAACAGGCACGTCCCGGGAAGCCCGCCGCGGCCCACCCTGCCGCGCAGCTGGTGCAGCTGGGAAATGCCGAAGCGGTCAGCGTCGAGGATCACCATCAACGTTGCGTTATGGACGTCGACCCCCACCTCGATGACAGTTGTGGAGACCAGGAGCTTGGTCCGGTTGGCCGTAAAATCCGCCATCGCGGCGGACTTGACCGCAGTGTCCAGACGGCCGTGCATGGGCCCCAGCGGTACACCGACAAGGGCCGGCTCCTGCTGGAGATGTTCGACGACGGCAGTCACCGACGCGAGCTCGCGTGCAGCGCCGTCCCCTGCCAGGTCAGCGGCGGAAGGTTCCGCTTCCCCGGGACTGAAATCGCCGTCGTCGTCCGTTCCGATCCTGGGGCACACCACATATACCTGGTGCCCGGCGTCGATTTCCTCACGGGATCGGGACCAGATGCGGTCTGCCCAGCCGGGGTTCTCGGCCAGGCCCACCACATGCGTGGAGATCGGCGCCCGGCCGGCGGGGAGCTCGTCCAGAATGGAGGTTTCGAGGTCGCCGAAGACCGTCATGGCCACGGTGCGTGGAATGGGCGTGGCCGTCATGACCAGCAGGTGCGGCGGCTTGTTGGCCTTTGACCGCAGGACGTCCCGCTGCTCCACGCCGAACCGGTGCTGTTCATCCACCACGATCAGGCCAAGGTCGTAGAACACGACATTGTCGCTGAGCAGCGCATGCGTGCCGATCACGATCCCGGCCGCGCCGGATGCGGCGTCCAGCATGGCCCGTTTCCGCCCGGCGGTGGGCATGGAGCCGGTGAGGAGAGTGACCTGCACGGCCCCTTCGGCCAGGCTGCCCAGCAGCCCGTCAGGGGACAGCATGGGGTCGCGGGACAGGGAGCCCAGGGTCCGCCGGATGGAATCGAAGTGCTGGGCGGCGAGGACCTCCGTTGGCGCCAGAAGCGCAGCCTGCCCGCCGGCATCCACCACCTGCAGCATGGCCCGCAGCGCGACGATGGTCTTGCCCGAGCCGACCTCGCCCTGCAGCAGCCGGTTCATGGGACTGTCCTGCGCCAGTTCAGCGGCAAGCGTTTTTCCGACGGTGGCCTGCCCGGCGGTGAGGGTGAAGGGAAGCCGCTTGTCGAACGCCGTCAGGAGCCCGTTGGTGGCCGGGCGCCGCGCCGTGGCTTCTTCGGCCGCAAGCTGGGCCCGGCGTCGTGCCAATGCCGCCTGCAGGACCAGGGCCTCCTGGTAGCGCAATCGCTCCTGGGCCTTCTTCCAGTCGGCGTGCGATTCCGGCTTGTGGATGAGCCTGTAGGCCTCAGCCACAGGCAGGAAATCCTCCCGCGCGGCGACCGCGTCCGGCAGCGGATCCGGCAGGGCGTCCAGATCCACTGTTTCCAACAGCGTGGAAATGACTTTCTGAATCGACCAGCTGGTGAGTTTTGCGGTGGCCGGATACACCGGGATGGGCATGGCGGCGAGCTTTTCGGGGTCCGTGGCCGGCATGTCCGGGTCCTCGTCCAGAAGGTGGAAGTCCGGGTTGGTCAGCCCCAGTGAGGGGCCGTACCTGGTCACCTTGCCGGAGAACATCACGCGGCGGCCGGGCAGGAGCTGGGATTGGGCCCGGTAGCCGCTGAAGAAGGTGATCTTGAGCGTGCCGTGCCCGCTGCCGGGTCCCACGGCGGCAAGGCGCGGACGTCCATGGGAGGCGGCGTCGTCAGTAATCACGACGTCGGTGATGGAACCGCGGCGGGTGTGCATCTTGCGGGTGCTGTTGGAGAGCACCCGCGCAATGAGCGTGACCTCCTCGTCCACGGGGAGGTCACTGATGGGTGTCAGTTCGCCGCGGTTCAGGTAGCGGCGGGGGAAGTAGTTCAGCAGGCCGCCCACTGTGGCGATGCCCAGGTGCTTCTCAATAGCCTGCGCTGACCGCTTTCCGATCAGGCGTTCCAGGCCCAGACCGAGTTCAGCGCTCATGCCCACTGGAGTTCACCGGAGCTGGTTCGGGATCCCGGGCCATGGCGAGTTCGCTGACCGAAATGTCACTGGGTTCACCAAGGGATCGGATCAGGGCGACCGCGGGTACGGAGTCCGGGACGTGGACGTGGACCCGCCACCGGTAGCTGCCCTCAGCATCGGCCAGGCTGTCCACCTGGCTCATGATGACGGACTCGCCGATTTCGTCGAGCCGCTGGCGCAGGGTGGCCGCGCTGAGCGGCGAAAGGCTGATGGTGCACATGACCTCAACGCCGTCGTCAACCGGCATGTCAGCATGGATGTGGGGGTCCTGCACGTCATAGCCATGTAGCCCGTCGAGGAGTTCGCCCTGCAGCCCTTCGCCCAGGACGGCTGAACGGAGGCAGTCAAGGATGAGCAGCATGCCAACGCCTCCGGCATCGACCACATGGGCGGCTTCAAGGGCGGCCAGCTGGCTCTCGGTGCTGACGACGGCTTCTAATGCACCGTTGACGGCAGCGTCGAGGGCTTTGCCCAGGGCTTGGTTGCTGTCGTCGCCGTTGTGCCCGGCGTCCACCGCCGCGGCGGCCCGGGCGGCGGCCTCCATGACCGACAGCATGGTGCCTGGTACGGGATCGCTCAACGCGGACCAGGCCCGGATCTGGGCGCGGTTCAAAGCGGCGGCCAGGAGGGTAGACGTCAGGCGGGTGTGACCGGCCAGGGGCTCAGCCGCGGCGCAGAGGAAGACCGCGAAGAGGGTTCCGGAGTTACCGCGGGCCTGCTCCATCGCGGCCCGGCCGGCGCGCGCCAGCACTGCCCCGACATCCGACTGGCCAGCGTCAGCAGGGATTGCCTCGTCCTGCCCTGCCGGGTTGTGCAGGGCACGGGCGGCTGCCCGCACGGTGAGGTAAAGGTTCGTGCCGGTGTCACCGTCCGCCACGGGGAAGATGTTGATGGCATTCAGGCGGTCGCTGTGGTTGGCAACGGCGGTTTCAGCGTTGTCCAACCACCGCTTCATCGCTAGCGCGTTGGCGGCAACCTTAGTCTGCAAAGTGATCCCATCCCCCGGTGCCAGCGGCGTGGCCCGCAATTGTGACGCCCGGAAGTGTGGTGCTGTCCAGAGCTTGTACTGAGCCTATCGCAGTGAATCCGGCAGGCAGCTGAACGCCGGCAGGGAATGTGGCCAGCAGCCCGTGGTCCTCTCCCCCGCCAAGTACCCAGGCCATGGGGTCAGCGTCGAGAAGGTCCGACGCCGGACGCAGCGCCTCCGCGAGAGGTTTCAGTGCACCGGGGTCAAGGTCAACAACCACGCCACTGGCGGCGGCGAGGCGACCGCCGTCGCGCACCAGTCCGTCAGAGATGTCCAGCATGGCGGTGGCACCGGCCCGCGCTGCGGCCGGACCGGCCGCCAGCGGCGGCCGCGGTCTGCACTGGAGTTCCACGAGCACCCGCTGCGCCGGCGGCAGTGACTGCACCGCGTTCTCCGATTCCAGGAGCGCCAGCCCGCCCGCGGCCCGGCCCACCGTCCCGGCCAGGGCCACGACGTCACCGGCACGGGCCCCCGACCGCAGAACCGCCTTGCCGCCAGCCAGTGAGCCCAGCACGGCGACCGTCACAGAGATTTCCCTGCCGCGGCCCAGATCACCCCCGGCCACCGAGCATTTGGTGGCCCCGAGTTCCCTGATACCCGCGGTCAGTCCGTCCGCCAGGTCCGCCACCCAACTGACAGGAGTTGCGGGCGGCAACGTCAGGCTCACCACGAGCGACGTGGCCACGCCGCCCATGGCGTTGATGTCGCTCAGGTTCTGGGCCGCCGCCTTCCAGCCGACGTCGAAGCCCGTGGTCCGGTACCCGTTGGGCCACTGAAGCCGGAAGTCCTGGTCCTGCACCTGCGTATCGATGCTGATTACCGTCCTGCCATCCGGAGCGGCGACAATGGCGGCATCGTCTCCAGGGCCGAGCAGGGTTGCCGAACCGTGAGTTCCACCCATTTCCAGCCGCGGAAAGATCCGGGCCAGCAATTCGGTTTCGGACAGCGCGGCGACAGTCAGCGTTTCTTCAGTCAACGGGATTTCAGGCACGCCTCTACGCTACAGCGCGGCACCGGCATTGCTGATCGGCCCGTCGCTGGTCAGGTGCGCTAAACGGCCGCACGGTCCATTGTGCGTCCCGCACCACACGGCAGCGACGATAGGCTGGATGGATGCGCAATCCCCGTTTTTCCCTGCCTGTCCGCGTGTCCGGAATCCTGCTGACTGCCTCCTTCGCAGGAGCCCTTCTGTCCGCCTGCGCCCCGACCGTGGATGTCACCGCCGCCGGCGATGCAGCGAACCCTGCCTGCGCTCCCATGATGGTGGCCCTTCCGGACGCCATCGGCGATGCCGCCCTGCGGAAAACCAACAGCCAGGCCACTGCCGCGTGGGGGGACCCGTCCCAGGTGATTCTGCGCTGCGGCGTCAACGTTCCAGGCCCGACGACGGACCGGTGCGTGAGTGTCAACGGCATCGACTGGGTCATCAAGGAGGGCGATCCGGTATGGACGCTGACTACCTTCGGCCGCGAACCCGCCACGGAAATCCTGCTGGATCCGGACAAGATCAGCTCCGCGACCGTCCTGGCGGATCTTTCCGCCTCAGCCGGAAAGGTCCCGGCCAGCCGGAACTGCGTGGGCCAGGAAGATCTTCAGAACCTGCCGTCCAGCAAGTAGCCTCTGCAGGCTCGTCCACCGGGGGTTTCGACAGGCTCAACCACCGACTACCGCAGGCCGGTCTTCCGGTTCAAGGCCAGGTAAATCAGTTCATCAATCAGGGCCGCATAGTCCAGGCCCGATGCTGCCCACATCTGCGGATACATGCTCTTGGGCGTAAACCCCGGCATGGTGTTGATCTCGTTGATGATCAGGTCACCGTCGGGCGTATAGAAGAAGTCCACGCGGCTCAGGCCCTCGGCCCCCACCGCATCAAAGGCGGCCGACGCGAGTTCCCGGACGCGCACGATGGCTTCCTCGGGAATGTCGGCGGGGCAGCTCAGCGAGGCGGCGTCGTCTTCAACATACTTGGCGTTGAAATCGTAAAATTCGTGAGTTCCGGCGGCGACGGAAATTTCACCCGGCATGGACGTCCGGGGGGAATCGGTCCCGCGTCCTTCCAGGACGGCACACTCAATTTCCCGCCCTACGATGCCGGCCTCGATGACGAGCTTGAGGTCGTGGCGTCGGGCTTCCTCGACGGCGGCGTCGAGCTCTTCGAGCGAGTCCACTTTAGAGATCCCCATGGACGAACCCGCCCTCGCCGGCTTGACGAACACGGGAAAGCCGAGTTGGTCCACCCGTTTGCGCACGGCCTCCGCGTCCTTGACCCACTGCCGGTCCGTAACGGCAATGTACGGCCCCACGTGCAGCCCGGCGGACTCGAAAACAACCTTCATGTAGTGCTTGTCCATGCCCACAGCCGACGCGAGCACGCCGGCGCCGACGTAGCGGGTGTCGGACAGTTCCAGGAGTCCTTGGATGGTGCCGTCCTCGCCAAAGGGACCGTGAAGCAGCGGAAACACCACGTCCACCGTGCCGAGTTCCTGCGGGACCTGGTTCGGCGAGGCGACGATCAGCTGGTGCTCGCCGCCGATCTCGGCCAGTGTCACGGTTTGTGACGACGGAGCGACCTCCGGCAATGCCGACGCAGACAGCGACCACTGGGTGGTATCCCCCGCGGCCAGCACCCACTGCCCCGATTTGGCGATGCCGATGGGGATGACTTCGTATTTATCCTTGTTGATGGCGCCCAGCACGCCGGCGGCGGTCACGCAGCTCACGGCATGCTCGCTGGACCGGCCACCAAAAAGCACCGCGACGCGGGGTTTGGCCCGGGGGGCTGAGTCCGCTGCGGTCAGGTTATCGTCGGACATCGTCAGTAATCGCCTTCGGGTTTCAGGTCCCGGGCCAGCAGCAGCGGCCCCAGTTGGTCAACGGACAGTTTGCCGGCCAGGACTGCTACGACGGCGGCTGTAATGGGCATTTCGACACCCAGCTTCCCGGCAAGTTCGTGGACAGCCTGGCCGGATTTGATGCCTTCGGCTGTTTGGGTCATCTGCTGGGCCAATTGCTCGAGGGTAAGTCCCTGGCCCAGCATCCGGCCGGCCGTATGGTTTCGTGACAGCGGTGAGGAACACGTTGCCACCAGGTCCCCCAGGCCGGCCAGCCCTGCCATGGTCCGGGCCTCGCCACCAAGGGCAAGCGCGAGCCTTGACGTTTCGGCCAGGCCCCGGGTGATCACGGAGGCCTTGGTATTGTCCCCCATCTGTTTACCTTCACAGATGCCCACGGCCAACGCGATAACGTTCTTGACGATGCCGCCGATTTCCACGCCGACCACGTCCGCCGTGGTGTAGGGACGGAAGTACGGTGCGGTGCAGCTCCTCGCGATCCAGCCTGCGGCAGCCGCGTCGGTACAGGCCACTACGGAGGCCGTGGGTTCCTCGCGGGCGATCTCCATGGCCAGGTTGGGGCCGGAAACCACGGCGATGCGGTCCGCGGGAATCCCCAGTTCTTCGCTGATAACCTCGCTCATCCGAGCGTCGGTGCCGAGTTCCAGGCCCTTCATCAGGGACACCACCACGGCGTCAGAAGCAATCAGCGGCTTCCATTCACGGAGCTGGAGGCGCAGTGACTGGGCAGGAACAGCGAGGACCACCAGGTCCGCGCCCGCCAGCACGGCACGGACGTCCGTGGACGCTGAGATGCAGGGCGGCAGTTCGGTGTCCTTCAGGTACTGGACGTTGCGGTGGGAGCTATTGATTTGTTCCACCACTTCGCTGCGCCGGCCCCAAATCCGGATGCTACGTTCTTCCCCCGCTGCGCCGGCCGCGTCGGCGAGAATCTTGGCGAATGTGGTCCCCCAGGAACCGGCGCCCAGGACGGCGACAGAGCGGGCCGAACCCTGACGTGTTCCGTCCGCCATCAGGTGGCATCCGCAGCGTCGTCAGGATTTCCCGGCTCAACGAAGCGGCCGTGCGTGGCCTGTTTGTGCTTGGACGGGTCCCAGCGTTCAGCGGGAGGCTCCTCCCCGCGGATACCGGCCAACAAACCGGTCACTGCGTCCATGATCGTCTCCGTAGCCGCGGTGAGCGTTGCTTTATCCAGTGGCCGGTCCGCGTACTGGCTCAGATCCACGGGCTTGCCCACCATCACCCTGGACGTCTTGCGAGGGAAAAGGTGGAACCGCTTCGCATAGCGCGGGAACACCTCATGTGCGCCCCAGTGAGCGATCGGAACCACGGGAATGCCGCCTTCCAACGCAAGACGGGCGGCACCAGTGTGGCCCTTCATCGGCCACATGGCGGGATCGCGTGTGAGCGTACCTTCGGGGTAAATGATGATGGCACCGCCGTCCGCCACAATCTCCTGGGCAAGCTGCAGCGAGCGGTTCGCTCCCGCCGTCGAGCGTTCCACCGGGATTTGCCGGGTGGCACGCAGGACCGCGCCCAGCACCGGAACCTTGAAGAGTCCGGCCTTGGCCAGGAAGTGCGGAGCGCGCTTCTGGTTGTAGAGAATATGCCCCACGATCAGCGGATCGATTTCCGTGCAGTGGTTGGGCGCGGCAATAAATCCGCCGGCGGGGAGGTTCTCGAGGCCTTCCCACTTCTTGTTCATCATTGCGTTCAGCACCGTGCGCACTATGGCTGCGACCACAACGAATGTGGCCTGGCTCTTGGCCGTTTCCTTCACGTACCCACCGCTACTTTGTCGAGGTGATGTCGAAGTCGGCGCCGAGGCCGGACAGCTTTTCGGTGAAACGCTCGTAGCCGCGGTTGATGATGTCGATCCCGGTCACGCGCGACGTGCCGGAAGCGGCCAGCGCCGCGATCAGGTGGCTGAAGCCGCCGCGCAGGTCCGGTACGTCGATGTCGGTGCCTTTGAGCTGGGTGGGGCCGGAGATGACGGCGGAGTGGAGGAAGTTGCGCTGGCCGAAGCGGCACGGCACACTCCCCAGGCACTCGCGGTGAACCTGGATGCTGGCGCCCATCCGGATAAGCGCATCCGTGAAGCCAAACCTGTTTTCGTAGACGGTTTCATGGACGATTGATACGCCTTCGGCCTGGGTCAGCGCCACCACGAGCGGCTGCTGCCAGTCGGTCATAAAGCCGGGGTGCACGTCCGTTTCCAGGACCAAAGGGTTGAGCTTGCCGCCGCGGTGGTAGAAGCGGATGCCGTCCTCGCCGATGTCCATGCCGCCGCCCACCTTCCGGTAGGTGTTCAGGAACGTCATCATGTCCCGCTGCGAGGCGCCTTCAACGAAAATGTCACCGCGGGTCACCAGCGCCGCGGAGGCCCACGACGCCGATTCGTTGCGGTCCGAAAGGGCGCGGTGGTTATAACCGCCCAGGTCACGGACGCCTTCAATGCGGATGGTCCGGTCGGTCTGGACGCTGATGATGGCGCCCATCTTCTGCAGCACGGCAATGAGGTCGATGATCTCAGGCTCGGTGGCGGCGCCGGAAAGCTCGGTGATCCCTTCGGCGCGGGTGGCGCTGAGCAGCACCTGTTCCGTGGCGCCGACCGAGGGATACGGCAGATTGATCTTGGCTCCGTGCAGGCCCTTGGGCGCGGAGATATGGATGCCGCCTGGGCGCTTCTCCACCACGGCCCCGAACTGGCGGAGCACGTTGAGATGGTAGTCGATGGGCCGGTCACCGATCTTGCAGCCGCCAAGGTCCGGAATGAAAGCCTCACCGATCGCATGGATCAGGGGTCCGCAGAGCAGGATGGGGATCCGTGAATCACCGGCGTGGGCATCGATCGCAGTGCTCGGGGCGGTTTTTGCCCCCTTCGGATCCAGGGTGAGGTCGCCGCTGACGGGATCCTTGACCACTGTGACTCCGTGCAGCTTCAGGAGCGAGGTGACAACCTCGACATCCTTGATCTCCGGAACGTTCCGCAACACCGACGGCTCGTTGCCCAGCAATGCTGCCACCATGGCCTTCGGAACAAGGTTTTTGGCCCCCCGGACGCTGACGCGGCCTGTAAGCGGGACTCCGCCGCGGATTGTCAGAACACTACTCATAAACCGGTTTCCTTACGATTACTCGCCCCAAAATCCTTGCAAAGGCTCCAGCTAAGCATAGGAGGTTGCGTTACCGAACCGAAATACGGGCGCCGAAAGCCTCCGGCGCGGCGCCGCGGAGGCGGCTCCGTCCGGGGCTGGAAATTCCAGGCTCCGGCTCAGGAAAGGCGGGCTGGAAGGGTCTTGGGCATGAAGGCCAGACGGGTGGCCTCGAAGGCGGTGATGTCCTCTTCGTGCTGGAGCGTCAGGCCAATATCGTCCAGGCCCTCCAGGAGGCGCCAGCGGGTGTAATCGTCGATTTCAAAAGGCGCCACGATACTGCCGCAGCTGACGGTCTTGGACGGCAGGTCAACGGTAACTTCGGTGCCCGGGGCGTTTTCCAGTTCCTTCCAGATCAGCTCTATATCGTCCTGGGCGAGCTCGGCGGCCAGCAGCCCCTGCTTGCCGGAGTTGCCGCGGAATATATCGGCGAAACGGGACGACAGGACGGTCTTGAAGCCGTAGTCTTTGAGGGCCCAGACAGCGTGTTCACGGGACGACCCGGTGCCAAAATCCGGGCCCGCCACCAGGACGGAGCCGGCGTTGAACGGCGCCTGGTTCAGGATGAAGGCCGGGTCCTTGCGCCAGGCGGAGAACAGGGCGTCCTCGAAGCCGGTACGGGTGATCCGCTTGAGGTAGACCGCGGGGATGATCTGGTCCGTGTCAACGTTGCTCTGGCGCAGCGGGACGCCGATGCCCGTGTGGGTAGTGAACTTTTCCATGGCGGCCTCCTAGGCTGCGTTGGTGCGGATGGCGGCGGACTCGGGAGCAGGATCGAGGTCCGACGGCGAACTCAGGGTGCCGCGAATGGCCGTGGCCGCTGCCACCACCGGAGAAACCAGGTGGGTGCGGCCGCCCTTGCCTTGACGGCCTTCGAAGTTGCGGTTTGAGGTCGAGGCGCAGCGCTCCCCCACCTCCAGCTGGTCCGGGTTCATGCCCAGGCACATTGAGCAGCCGGCGAAGCGCCACTCGGCGCCGAAGTCCTTAAAGACCTTGTCCAGGCCTTCGGCCTCTGCTTCGAGCCGCACGCGCGCCGAACCGGGTACCACCAGCATCCGGATGTTGGGGTCCTTCTGGCGGCCACGGATGATGTCCGCGGCGGCGCGGAGGTCCTCCATGCGTGAGTTGGTGCAGGAGCCCAGGAAGACCGTGTCCACGCGGATGTCCTTCATGGGTGTACCGGCGGTCAGTCCCATGTACTGCAGGGCGCGTTCGGCGGCAGCCTTGGCGTTTTCGTCGCCGAAGTCCTCCGGGGACGGCACCTTGGAAGAAAGCGAAACGCCCTGGCCCGGGTTCGTGCCCCAGGTGACAAACGGCTCCAGCGTGTCGGCATCCAGGTCCACCTCGACATCGAACGTCGCGTCGTCGTCGGTCCTCAGCGTGTTCCAGTACGCGACGGCGGCATCCCAGTCCGCACCCTGTGGCGCATGCGGGCGGCCATCCATGTAGTCGTACGTGATCTGGTCCGGGGCCACCAGGCCGGCGCGGGCACCGGCTTCGATGGACATGTTGCAGATGGTCATCCGGGCATCCATGGACAACGCGCGGATGGCGGAACCGCGGTATTCCAGGACGTAGCCCTGGCCTCCGCCGGTACCGATCTTGGCAATCACGGCCAGGATGATGTCCTTGGCGGTGACGCCCGGGCGCAGGGTGCCTTCAACGTTGATGGCCATGGTCTTGAACGGCTTCAGGGACAGCGTCTGGGTGGCCATGACGTGCTCCACCTCGGACGTGCCGATGCCCATCGCAAGGGCACCGAACGCGCCATGGGTGGACGTGTGGGAGTCGCCGCAGACAACGGTCATGCCAGGCTGGGTGAGGCCCAGCTGCGGGCCAACAACGTGCACGATGCCCTGTTCCGCGTCGCCGAGCGAGTGCAGGCGGACGCCGAACTCCGCGCAGTTGTTGCGCAGCGTCTGAATCTGCGTGCGGCTGGTGAGATCGGCGATGGGTTTGTGGATGTCCAGCGTGGGAGTGTTGTGGTCCTCCGTGGCGATCGTGAGGTCCGGGCGGCGCAGCTTGCGGCCAGCCAGGCGCAGGCCCTCGAACGCCTGTGGAGACGTCACCTCATGGACAAGGTGAAGGTCAATGAAGAGGAGGTCCGGCTGGGCGTTTACTCCTTCGCCGTCGCCTTTGCGCACCACATGTGCGTCCCAGACTTTCTCGGCCAGTGTCTTTGCCACGGCCATCTCCCTTCACTGCTGTTTGGCTGTTTGGTTCCACTGAACCAGCAGGGCTGCAATATGTGCCAGCCCAAAGATTTGCATCTCAGATAATGAGACGGCAATATCATTACATGGACAATTCTAGTGGAGTCGGTGTCATTGATAAAGCGGCACATGTGCTTGATGCATTGGAGGCCGGACCGACCACGCTGGCACAGCTGGTGGCCGCCACAGGCCTGGCACGGCCCACTGTGCACAGGCTTGCCCTGGCCCTGATCCATCACCGGCTGGTGAGCCGCGATATCCAGGGCAGGTTTGTCCTCGGCAGCCGCCTGGTGGAGCTCGCCTCCGCCGCCGGCGAGGACCGCCTCATCGCTTCCGCAGGCCCGGTCCTGATGCAGCTGCGCGACGCCACCGGCGAAAGCTCCCAGATCTTCCGCCGCCAGGGCGAATGGCGTCTTTGCGTGGCCTCCGCAGAACGGCCCATCGGCCTGCGTGACACCATCCCCGTGGGCACCAAACTTTCCATGAAGGCCGGCTCCGCCGCCCAGGTGCTGCTCGCCTGGGAAGACCACGACCGGCTCCTTGAGGGGCTGCAGGCCGCCCGGTTCACGCCCACCGTGCTGGCAGGCGTACGACGGCGGGGCTGGGGCCAGAGCCTCGGCGAACGCGAGCCCGGGGTCGCCTCAGTCTCGGCCCCCGTCCGGGGACCGTCCGGACGCGTCATCGCCGCCGTCTCGATCTCCGGCCCCATCGAGCGGCTCACCCGCCAGCCGGGCCGCCTCCACGCCGAGGTGGTCTGCAACGCCGCGCGCCTCCTCACCGAGGCCCTGCGCAAGAGCACCGACTGAAGTCCCGCCTCCGTCCAGGCATGGCCACCCACAGCTAGGCTGTCGGCATGAACAGCTACGCAGTCTTCCTCCGCGGTATAAACGTCGGCGGGATCAACATCAAGATGGCTGACCTCAAGAACGCCCTCGCATCGCAGGGGTTCGCGGAAGTCAAGACCCTGCTGGCCAGCGGCAACGTGGTGCTTGCCAGCGACGAGGATCCTGCCGCCGTCAAACGGACATTTGAGCAGTGCCTGCGTGACACGTTCGGCTACGACGCCTGGGTGGTGGTTTTGACCGCCCAGCGGCTCTCCGGGCTCGTGGCGGCCTGCCCTTACCCCTCTGACGACAAGGCAACGCACACCTACATCACACTGGCCTCAGACACCGCCATGCTCGATGAGCTGGACGCGGCCGGCGCAGCCCTTGACGGAACTGAACAGAAACGCCTCGGCCCGGAAGCGCTGGCCTGGCTGGCCCCTGCTGGCGGGACGCTGGACAGCCCGTTCAGCAAGATCTCGTCGAAGACAAAATTCAAGGCAACCACAACCACCCGGAACCTGCGGACGCTGATCAAGGTCAGGGATGCCGCGACCGACCTGGCGTAGCGGCCTTTAGTTTCCGGCCGCAGACTTCAGGGCCGCGTTGAAGGACGCGAGCCTGCTGACCTCTACTTCCACCGGCTCCACCACGAAGTCCCAGGCAACCTCGCCCACCGCTGCCCTCAGTCGCTTCCTTGCCCTGGCTGCGCGCGCCCTCGCGGCTCCTGCCCCAATGTACTTACCGGTCAGCGCCAGGAAGATCCCCAGCGCCACGCCGCCGGCAATCATCAGCGTCGGCGCCGGCCAGCCTTCCACCTTCGGAACCTCGGGGACGGGCAGTTGGAGATAGCCGAGCCCTCCCAGCACGCCAAGCCAGCCCAGGCCGCCCAGAACGGTCAGCAGCGCGAGCCACTGGGCCACATTGAACACCCCCCACCACCAGGACTTCCGGGACGCCAGCACGTCTGTTCCCGCGATGGCCTGGTCCAAGGCATCCGGTAACGCCTCCCGCCCTTCCCGGGCAGCACCCCGGATTGCCGCACGCCACGGTCCGGGTGCTCCCGCACTCGCCGCGTCCGCAAACTCACGGACAGCAGCATCCGTCCGGGCGCGTTCCGGAGCCCCCGCTGCCGGGAGCGACGTCCGGTTAAGTTGAGACGGAGAAGAACTTCTCAGATTGAGCCGGCGGAGCGGATCGGGCCGGAACCGCACCAGCCACCGCGTAACCGGCCACCCCGTGCGGCGCGTCGACTCGATCCGGTAGGACCGCGCAACTGCATCCACCACCACGGGCACGTTGGCGGCCGTTGCCAGCTCATCGGTGAGGCGGGATTTCGACGCCGGCCTGACACCGGCGGCTTCCCCAGCACCGGCGGCTTCACGGAGCTGCCCGGAGGCCCGCGAAACGTCCGCGGCCAGCCGCTGCGAAAGTGCCTGGCGCTGCACCACAACACCGCGGATGGCGCCCCTGACTTTGTCCACGCCGGTGCCCTTCAGGGCGGATGCGCCCAGCACCTGAACCTTGCCCAGCCCGTCGCGGGTAAGGATCCCTTTTAACGACTCGAGCACAGGCTGCACGTCCCGTTCGGGCAAGCGGTCCACCTGATTAAGGACCACCAGGGTTACAGCTCCATGCGCGGCCAGGGGCGTGAGGAAATCATTGTGGACCGCCGCGTCGGCGTACTTTTGCGGATCCAGGACCCAGACCAGGACATCAACCATTCCAACCATGCGCTCCACGATCGCGCGGTTCGCGGCCCTGGTGGAATCGAAGTCAGGCAGGTCCAGCAGGATCAGTCCCGTGCCCTCGTCCGCGAAGCCGGCCACGGGCTCGGCATGATGGCGGTTGCGCACCTCAAGCCAGTCCAGCAGCGGCTCGCTGCCGTCCGCGCCCCAGACACCTGCCAACGGTTCCGACGTTGTGGGCCGGCGGGCGGCAGCCGTCGCGATTTCAGCGCCGCTGACCGCGTTGAAGAGTGACGACTTGCCGCTGCCGGTGGCACCGAAGAAGCCAACAACGGTGTGATCAGCCGAAAGCGACCGCCGGGAACTAGCGCGTTCGAGGAGCCGGAACACCTCCTCAAGTGCGGCATCCGGCAGCACGCCTTCGGCGAGTTCGCGGGCATCGTTGAGAGCTTGGAGCCTGCGGTCCAGCTGCGACGCTTCACGGGCGACGCTGTGGCGGCTCATGCCTTGTCCGCCAGCCGGGCCAGGGCAGCGGCATGATCCGTCAGGATACGGCCCGTGTCCGCGCCGCCCTCCGGCAGGCGTTGGAGGAACTTCTGCTGCTCTGCCTGCAGCAGCCGCTGGCAACGGGCGTGGAGGTCATCCCGCGCCGTCTGCGCGAGCCGGCGGACAGCGTCTTCACCGAATACTGCCTCCAGAAGTCGTTGGCCGACGACGGCGGTACCGCCCGCCACACCAATCTCCAGCCCGGTGAGGCCGGCGGTCATGGAAAATACCACGATCATCAGGGCGGCACCCAGCCCGTTGATCCCGAAGGAAAGCCATCTCGCCTGCGTCCGCTTGCCTTGCCCTTCCGTGCGGATCAGTTCCATCAAGCCCGCCTGCCAGGCCCGGATCTCCGCTGCGGCCACCTCGGCGAAACCTGGGCTGGTGCCGGACAGATCGTCCGTCCCCAGAAGCTCGCGGCCGGCCGGGTCCGAGCGCCAGCGCTGGTCAGTTTCCTCGCCGGCGTTGGCGGCCTCGTCGAGGATGACCGCCTGCAACCCCGTTTCGATGGCGGCCTCAACCCGGACGGCAGGCGTCGGCTCCCCCCGGAAGAAGGCTCCCACCCGGTCCCGCAGCCGTCCGATGTTCTGTTCCAGCGCCCGGAAGAATTCCCCGGTTCCAACGAAATCCTGCCAGCGCGCCAGTACTTCCCCGCGGAGGAGGGCGCCGTCCTTTGTTGCGTCCAGGATCCGGGTTCCGGCGCTGCGATAGGCAGCTTCAGCGTCTGCGCGGAGCGTGGCCGCGGCCCGCTCCTGTCCGTGGACCGCGTGCGCCACCGTGCCGACCCGCCCGGCCAACGCCTTCACCGTTCCGTTGAGCGTACGGCGGGCAATTTCGGACCGACCGGCGGCGTCGGCTGCAAGGTCCTGCAGCCAGCGCCGTAGCGGCTCCACCGCGTTCGTTGGCAGCATGCCGAGATGGTCCAGGTCAGTCTCCGGCACAATGAACAGTCCGGCATCGCCGAGCCCTTCTTTTTGCAGCAACGCACGGAGATCGGCGCTGACTTCGACTTCCGCCTCCGCCGGCACACGGTCCAGGACCACGGCCACCATAATGTCCCGCGAAGACGCGTCCAGCAGCAGCTTCCACGGGACCGCATCCGCGTAGCGGTTGGCGGTGGTCACAAAAACCCAGAGGTCGGCGGCAGCCAGTAACTGTCCGGCCAGCCTGCGGTTGTCGTCGGAAATGGAGTCGACGTCGGGAGCATCAAGCAGCGCGATCCCCTGCGGCACAGCCTGGTCCGATACCAGTACCAGGGAGGAAATGGCCTCTGCATCGGGTGTTGCGCCGGCCCGGCTGGCCGGGACGGGGTCCGTGGAGACTGTGCCCCGGATCCGGTTGAGGGTGGGCAGCACTCGGTGGCCCTCGAACCAGCCGGCATCGGCCGGGTGGTGCAGCAGAATGGGCTGCCGGGTGGTGGGCCTGATGGCGCCGGATCGAGTGACCGGATGTCCCACCAGCGCGTTCACCAGCGTTGACTTGCCGGCACCGGTGGAACCTCCAACGACGGCAAGCAGCGGTGCGTCCAGGCTGCGGTACCGCGGCAGGATGTAGTCATCCAGCTGGGCAACGGCGTTCCGCGTGTCCTGGCGTGCCTGTTCGACGTCCGCAAGGGCAAGCGGCAACAGCACCGCGGAAAGGTCCTCACGTACCGCCTCGAGCAAGGCCACGGCCGGAGCAGGCGTCGGGTTGGGCGGGCCAGCCTGCGTTTTCGGTGCGCGCATGGGCTGCGGAGGCTGCGTGGGACGAAGCCCGTCTGAGGAGGTCACAGCATCATCATGCCAGTTGGGACAGCATTTCGACCGGGTCCCGGTTTTTGTCCTGTTACCGGCATTGCCCGGTTCCACAACGAAAAACGGCCCCGGGCTGATGCCCGGGACCGTTCCTTGGTGACCCCAGCGGGATTCGAACCCGCGTTACCGCCGTGAGAGGGCAGCGTACTAGGCCGCTATACGATGGGGCCGCGTACTTCCAGGAAGTTTTCACTTCCAACCGGCGCTTGGCCGGTCTTGCTAAGTGAGTATTTCATACACTCAGCGCCTGTTTCAAATCGGCGAACTGATCAGAAACCACTGATTTGCCGCGGTTAGCCTGCGACCAAACAGAGCTGGGATACCAGGACTCGAACCTAGAATGACGGTACCAGAAACCGTAGTGTTGCCAATTACACCATATCCCAATGATACTTTCGGGCCGGAGTTTCAGGCTTCAAGCCGCGCTCCGTGCGCCTCAGCACGAGAAATTACTTTACCCGAGACTTTGGGCTGGCACAAATCGGCGCTGACCGTTTGGGTGCCGAAGCCCTCGCCATATCCCCGGAGTAAGTTTATGCCGGCGCGCCCATCAAGGCCCGAGTCCGGGCACAGCAGCTCGCCATAGCTGTCCTGGCCCTATTGCTTATTGCTTTGCTTGGGTTTTACACCCCGGTCACCGGCAGGATCGCAGACGGACCGGCCAAACTCCTGGACGGCGCTGGGCAGGCTTCAGCGGTCGCTGAACAACTCAACGACCGCGCCGGGCGTGTACAAGATCACTGCTGGCGCCCACAAGCTCGACGCCGGGGTAACCCATCTGACTGCCGGCGCCGGCAGGCTCGATCAGGGGGCGTCACAATTACACGCCCGAACAGGGCGCCTGACCGCCGGCTTCGCCACGCTGGGTGAAAAGCTCAACAGCCGCGATCCCAACAATCCTGGCGTGTTGCTCGGTACCCAAGCGTTGGCGACCGGGGCCTCGAAACTTGCTGATGGCAACGCCCGGACTGCGGACGGCAGGGATACCCGGTACTCCAGCGCGGCCATTTACCCACCAACACGGTGGGAAAATCGCATACCACCGTTGCCCTAGGCCTTGGTTGCTGTGCTTTTGTTCGGATCCGCAAGCATCTACGTCGTGCCGTGGAACAGGCGAAGGCTGCAGTCTGCGGAGTAAAAGGCCACTCAGCCCAGCAGCTGCGATAGCGAGGTGACCTCGTGACCGGAGAAATCCGGCGCAGGCTCCCCCACCCTGTTGAGCCAGATGCCGATCAGGCCCGCCGCCGTCGAACCTTCAGCGTCCAGCAGCCTGTTGTCCCCCACATAGAGGGTCTCCGCCGGCGCGATCCCCAACAGGCGGACGCCTTCGAGGTAGATGGCTGGCTCAGGCTTGGCTACCCCTACGGTGTCGGTCCCAACGAGGCGCATGACGCGTTCCAAGCCGGCACTGTCGAGCTTGGCCCGTTGGTAGTCGTGCACGTTGTTGCTTACGGCACCATAGGGGATGCCGGCCGCGTCCAGGTGATCCAGGAGCGGCAGCACGTCCTCAAAGGCCCGCACATAGCTGGGCTGCAGCCGGCTGTAGGCCGAGAGCCACCCGTGCGCTTCTTCGCCGTCGGCAAGTTCCACCCCGAAGTGCCCCAGAGCGGCGCGCCCCCGCAGGAGGCGCTGGTCATTGAAGGTCAACTCCCCCGCCAGGTACCTGTCGTAATAGTGGGTGGTCTCGTGCGTGAAGATCCTGCCGAAACGCTCCCACGAGGTCTGGTCCAGACCGGGCAGGAGATGTTCGCTGACCTCGCGCAGGGCTGTGGTCATGGCGTATTCGAGGTCCACGAGGGTGTCGTCGATGTCGAACAGGACGCCCCGGATGGTCCCGAAGCGCGTCTTCAGGACTCCGTCAGCGGTGGTGCCGGTGGCGGACATCAGCCGCGAAAGGTGCGGAGCCGGCTCAGGGACGAGTCCTTGCCCAGGATCACCATGGATTCGAAGAGCGGCGGGGAGATCCGGCGCCCGGAGATGGCTGTGCGCACAGGACCGAAGGCCAGCCGCGGCTTCAGCCCGAGGTCCTCCACGAGCGCCTGCTTCAGGGCCGCCTGGATCTCCTCCGGGTTCCAGTCCTGAACAGGCTCAAGGGCCGCCAGTGCGGCGTCAAGTACTTCGGTCAGGTTGGCGGGCAGGCCCTTGCGGGCGTCGTCTGCGACGTCAATCGCGTCGTCGGCCTTGAACAGGAAGGCGAGCATCTCCGGGGCCTCCCCCAGCAGGGTGATCCGCTCCTGGACGAGGGGAGCGGCCTCGGTGAGGATCTCTTCCTCCCGGTCGGTGAGGATCTCCCCTACCAGGTCCGCGGCCCGGAGGTACGGCACCATGCGCGCACGGAAATCGGCGGCCTCAAGCAGCCGGACGTGCGTGCCGTTGATCGCCTCTGCCTTCTTCAGGTCAAAACGTGCCGGGTTGGCCAGCACATCGTGGATGTCGAAATGCTCCACGAGCTGCTTGACGGTGAAGATGTCCTCGTCGGCGCTCAGCGACCAGCCCAGGAGGGACAGGTAGTTCAGCAGGCCCTCGGGGATAAAGCCGCGTTCGCGGTGCAGGAACAGGCTGGATTCGGGGTCGCGCTTGGAGAGCTTCTTGTTGCCCTGGCCCATGACATAGGGAAGGTGGCCGAACTCGGGCATGTACTCGGCCACGCCAATGGCGTAGAGGGCGCGGTACAGGGCGATCTGGCGGGGCGTGGAGCTGAGCAGGTCTTCGCCGCGCAGCACGTGGGTGATTCCCATCAGGGCATCGTCCACCGGGTTCACCAGCGTGTACAACGGCGCGCCGTTGGCACGGACCACCGCGAAGTCCGGCACGGAGCCTGCCTTGAACGTGATCTCGCCGCGGACGAGGTCCTTGAAGGTGAGGTCCTCGTCCGGCATCCGCAGGCGCAGCACGGCCTGGCGGCCTTCTGCCTTGTACTGGGCCAGCTGTTCGTCGGTGATGTGCCGGTCAAACCCGTCATACCCCAGCTTGGGGTCGCGGGATGCCGCACGGTGGCGGGCTTCGATTTCAGCCGGTGTGGAGTAGGACTCGTAAATGTGGCCCCCGGCCTTCAGCCGTGCGATGACATCCTGGTAGATATCGCTGCGTTGGGACTGGCGGTACGGCTCGTGCGGGCCGCCCACCTCGACTCCTTCGTCCCAGGTGATGCCCAACCACTTCAGCGCGTCCAGCAGCTGGTGGTAGCTTTCCTCGCTGTCGCGCGCCGAGTCCGTGTCCTCGATGCGGAAGACCAGGGTGCCCTTGGTGTGCCGGGCGTAGGCCCAATTGAACAGCGCCGTCCGGATCAGGCCCACGTGCGGAGTGCCCGTCGGTGACGGGCAGAACCGCACCCGGACCGGGGTTTCGGCGGTGACGGACGGGATGGCGGCAGGGTTCAGCTCGGAGGCAGTAGTCATAGTGGTTCCAACATTACCCGTCAGCGGCGGACCACCGGGTTGGACAGGCGGCCGATGCCCTCGATCTCCACGTCGTACCGGTCCCCCGCGGTGACGAGGTCGACGCCGGCCGGGGTGCCGGTCATGATGACGTCCCCGGGGAGCAGCGTGAAGGCCTGGGACACGATGGAGACGATTTCCCGGACACCGCGGATCATCTGGTTGGTGCTGCCGTTCTGGCGCAGTTCGCCGTTGAGCCAGCCCTTGATGGCCAGGTCTTCGGTGTCCAGCTCGGTCTCGATCCAGGGTCCGAGGGGTGCCGAGGTGTCGAAGCCCTTGGCCCTGGCCCACTGCAGGTCCGTTTTCTGGACATCGCGGGCGGTGAGGTCGTTGCCGCAGGTGTAGCCGAAAATGACGTCGTCGACGCGGTCTTCGGGGACGTCCTTGCAGATCCGGCCGATGACCACACACAGTTCGGCCTCGAACGAAACTTCGTCTGAGAATTCCGGCAGCACAATGGGATCGCCCGGGCCGATGACGGAGGTGTTCGGCTTCAGGAACAGCAGCGGCTGCTGAGGGACTTCATTGCCCAGTTCGGCGGCGTGCTCGGCGAAGTTGCGGCCCACGCCGATCACCTTGCTGCGGGGAATGATCGGAGCCAGGAGCCGGACGTCTTCGAGCTTGTGCTTGACGTGCGTGCGCTCCACCCCGTTGAAGAAGGGGTCGCCATTGATGACAGTGATTTCCTCACTGCCGGGCTCACCTTCAACTACGCCGTAGAGGGGATCAGAATCGACTACAAACCTGGCAATACGCATGGTCTCCAGCCTACCGTCTTGAGCGGCGGCACCTGCCTTTGCGTCATGTCCTGTGGTCAGGTGCCGGTCAGCCCACGGAGGTAGTCGAGCTGCGCGGCAACCGACATTTCGGCCGCCCGCCGGACGGAAGGGTCGACGTCGGCGTACACGGCGTCCGCCACGTCGGCCACCGTGGCGTCCCCGCCGAGCCGGGCCAGTGCTGCTCGGATCTGCGCCAGCCGCTCCTGCCGGTGCTCGCGGTAGGCGCGGGTGATGGCCTCCAGGGAGGGCAGCACCGGGCCGTGGGCCGGCAGGACCGCGGCCGCACCAAGGGCTTCGAGCCGGTCCAGGGACCGGAGGTAGTCCCCCAGCCTGCCGTCCGGGTAGTCCAGCATGGTGGTGCCCCGGCCCAGGATAGTGTCGCCGGTCAGTACTGAACCGTGCGGGCCGTCGTGGGGAAGATGGAAGCAGACGGAATCGGAGGTGTGGCCCGGCGTGGCCAGGACCTGGACCGTCACTCCCGCTGCCTGGATGGTTTCACGGTCCTCAAGGGGTTCGCCGCCGCCGTGGCAGTGCCGGGGATCGGCGGCACGGACCGGGGCTCCGGTGAGCTCATGGAGCCGCAGGGAGCCCGCGGTGTGGTCGGCATGCCGGTGCGTGACAAGGATGAGTTCCACGGGGCCTGCGTCCGCGAGTCGGCGGAGGTGGCCGTCGTCCGCGGGGCCCGGATCCACCACCACAGATGCGCTGGCTCCGGGGGAGGCGATGACGTACGAATTGGTGCCGTCCAGGCTCATAGGCCCGGGGTTGGGCGCCAGGATGAAAGCCGTCAGCGGGCTGCAGGTGTGGAGGGAGCCGCTCGGGATGGAGTTCACTGCACCATCTTCGCACCCGGCCGGCAAGGAATAACCGCACCCCCAGGGCTGGTGAGCCCAACGGCTGGGACGGACCTGCCCGCAGTTCCAGGACAACGCGGGGTCACTTAGCGCCCGTCCCGATGCAGATAATGGGCGCTAAGTAACCCCGCGTTGTATGGGCCAGGGGTGCGGAGGTCAGGCCAGACGCGTCAGCCAGCCGTGGGTATCCGGCGCGGTTCCAGTCTGGATGCCCAGGAGCTGTTCGCGGATGGCCATGGTGGTCTCCCCCGCCGTCGCGTCCTCGGAGCCGATGAATTCCGTGGTGTCCTTCAGGACACCGATCGGCGTGATCACCGCTGCGGTGCCGCAGGCAAATACCTCGACGATCTCGCCGGAGGCCATGCCGTCGCGCCATTCATCAAGGGTAATCTTGCGCTCCGTCACTTCACGGCCCATGTCCTTGGCCACCTGCATGACGGACATGCGGGTCACGCCTTCCAGGATGGTGCCGCTCAGCGCGGGAGTGACCAGTGAGCCGTCCTTCATCACGAAGAATACGTTCATGCCGCCGAGCTCTTCCACGGCGTCATCGTTGAAGTGGTCCAGGAACAGCACCTGCTTGCACCCGTTGGCTTCGGCTTCCTGCTGCGCGATCAGGGAAGCTGCGTAGTTGCCGCCGCACTTGGCCGCACCAGTGCCGCCGCGGCCAGCGCGGGCGTACTCGCGGGAGATCCAGATGGACACAGGCTTGAGTTCGCCGCCGAAGTAATTGCCGGCAGGCGATGCGATCACCCGGAAGGAGACCTCACGCGCTGCCCGGACACCCAGGAACGCCTCGGTGGCGATCATGAACGGGCGCAGGTACAGGGCCTCGCCCTCACCGGCAGGAACCCATTCCTTGTCCGCCTGCACAAGTTCCCGGATGGCGCCCAGGAAGTATTCCTCGGGCAGTTCCGGCAGCGCCAGGCGGCGGGCCGACTTGTTCAGGCGGGCCGCATTCGCCTCCGGACGGAAGGTCCAGATTGAGCCGTCAGCGTGGCGGTATGCCTTGAGGCCTTCGAAGATCTCCTGGCCGTAGTGCAGCACCGCCGCCGAGGGATCCAGGGAGATGGGTCCGTAGGCCTCAACGCGCGCTTTGTGCCAGCCACCTTCGCCTTGTTCGTCGACGCTGTAGTCGACGACGGCGGTGTGGTCGGTGAAGTAGTTGCCAAATCCCGGGTTTGCCAGGATGGCTGCACGCTCTTCAGCTGACTTCGGGTTTGCCGAGAGTTGCTGGTTAAATTCGACGCCATGGGCGGTCTGAGTCATGGTTCCTCCACAATCGGCTGCCTTCTGGATGTGGTTCAGCACTGAACCGCAGGGCAGCATTTGGTGATTCGAAACTAGCTTACGCCGGTTAACCGAGTCTCAAGAGCACGGCCTACAGCGCGGCAGCGATGGCATCCCCGACGGCGCTGGTACTGCGGGCGCCGCCGTCGCGGGTTTCGACGTCGGCGATCACTGCAGCTTCGATCCTGCGGGCCGCAGCGGTGTAGCCAAGGTGGTCCAGCAGGAGCACCGCGGACAGGATGGCCGCAGTGGGATCGGCCTTCTGCTGGCCAGCGATATCCGGGGCCGAGCCGTGGACCGGTTCAAACATGGACGGAGCCGTACGGTCCATGTTGATGTTGCCGGACGCCGCCAGCCCGATGCCGCCGGTGATGGCTGCTGCGAGGTCGGTCAGGATGTCGCCGAAGAGGTTGTCCGTGACAATGACATCGAAGCGGGAGGGGTCTGTGACCATAAAAATGGTGGCCGCATCGACATGCAGGTAATCGTGGGTGACCTCCGGGAATTCCTGGGCCACCGCCTCGACGGTGCGTTTCCACAGGTGGCCTGCGTAGACCAGGACGTTGTGCTTGTGCACCAGGGTCACATGCTTGCGTTCGCGGGCACTGGCGCGGCGGAAGGCATCGCGGACAACACGCTCCACGCCATATGCCGTGTTCAGTGAAACCTCGGTGGCCACCTCGTGCGGTGTGCCGGTGCGAAGGGAGCCGCCGTTGCCCACGTAAGGCCCCTCGGTTCCCTCCCGGACGACGATAAAATCGATGACGCCGGGATTCGCCAGCGGGCTGCCTACCGCTCCGTACAGCCGCGAAGGCCGCAGGTTGACGTAGTGGTCCAGGCTGAAGCGGAGCTTGAGCAGCATCTCCCGCTCGATGATGCCGGACGGAATACGGGTGTCACCGGGGGCGGCACCGACCGCACCGAAGAGGATCGCATCCCGCGTGCGCAGGTCGGCGAGGACCTCGTCCGGTAGGGTCTCGCCTGTGGCCAGCCAGTGCTCGGCACCGAGCTTGTAGTGGGTCTGCTCGAGGGCCACGCCTTCAGCGGCGACAGCCTTTTCGAGGACTTTCAGTGCCTCGGCAATGACCTCTGGGCCAATGCCGTCACCGGGAATGACAGCTAGATTGATCGTGGATGCACTCATGCTCCAAGAATATTAAGATCATCCGCATGCCGGACAATCAGTCTCATTTGTTGAGACGGAGGACTGGGTCCTCCGGTGAGGCCACCACCACCACGTTGGTGCCCCAGAAATCATCCGTGTAACAGGAAATGAGGACCAGCCTGTTGGGTGCCACTTGCCAGATGTGGCTGTCTTTGAGCCCGGATTTTTCGTAGGTAGTCACTGAATCCACCACGTAGGCCACTTCGCCCGTGGCTGTGGCCACGGTCAGCCTGTCACCTGCCGCCGCGTGTGTACTCAGCCGGTTGAACGGCGCGTCCCTGTCCACCCAGCTATGGCCGGCAATGTAGGTGGTATTGACCGAGCCCACTCCGGGCACACCGTAGGGCGACAGCCAGTAGCCGTCCATGGTGGGCGGCGGCACGATGGTCTGGGTGGCCTGGTCCTCGCCGGTGGGTTCGAGCGGGTGGACCACCACATCGATGTCTGCGGCCTGATACACCAGCCGCTGCGGCGGCGACGCTGCCGGACCCGCCGGGACCGGGGCGCCGGTGTCCGTGGAGGGCGTGGGGGTGGACGGCGCTGGGCCCTGGGTGTCCGTGGAGGGCGTGGGGGTGGACGGCGCTGGGCCCTGGGTGGTCGGCTGCACAGCAGCCCCGGTCACGGCCGGCGACGGTCCCGGCCCGGCCAGGAATGGCAGAAATGCGAACGCCAGGTAGGCCAGCACGCCACTCAGCGCCACAAAGACAATGCTCTTGGCGGGGAAGAGCCTTCCATCGCTGTCCATGGTCACCCCGCTTGTCAGTCGGATTTGCCCGGTTTGCCGGCAGGCGCCGTGCCCTTTGTGGCCACGGCGCCTGCCGGTGATTCAAACAGCACCCCTGCGGGCGCCAGTAGCCGGCGTCATTCCTTCCGGGGCCGGGATACGGTACCGCTGGCTGCCAGGGTCTTGCGGGCAGCCACTCCCGCTGCAGCGAGCAACATCACGACGATGCCAGCGGCCCAGGGGGCGATGGAAACGTCAGTCGAACCTGCCATTGCAGTCTGGACATTGAAGCCAGGGTTGTTGGCAGCTACGGCACCTTGACCCGTCGGTGTACCCACAACTGCCCCTCTGGGAGTTTCGCCCGGCGTCACCGGCGGCACCACAGGCGGGACCACCGGGGGGACCACCGGCGGCACAGTTGTGGGAACGCAACCGTTGTTGTAGGTTGCCTGCCCCTCAGCCGTCCAGTTCTGGCCAGCAGGCAGCACCGTGCCATCGTTCGGCGGGATGATGTCCTCAGAGTGCTGGTGGTTGGCATTGGCGTGGCCGTTGAGCCCGTTCAGGTCGATCGTCACCGACACGTACGGGTTGGTTGCCGATCCGGTGGCGTGGCAGATGGTGATCTTGTGACCCCCGTTGCCGTTCCCCGACTCACCCGGTGCCGCGCAGCCGGCATTCCAGACATCGACCCTGTCAAGGTTCTGGCCTCCGGGAAGTACATTTCCGTCGTTGGCCGGAATGATGTCTTCATCATCCTGGTGGCCCACGTGGCCGTTGAGCCCGTTAAGGTTGATGGTCACCGACACGTAGGGGTTGGTTGCCGAGCCGGTGGCATGGCAAATGGTGATCATTTTTTCGCTGTCGGGCGACGCGGTGGCCGGCGCTGTGGCACCCAATAGCGCAAGACCCGCGACACCAAAAGCGGCAAGGATCCGTTTCATTTCCGTCTCCATCCATTGTCTGGTCCAAACTGATCAGACAGGTGGAAGAACGGCGCCATCCCCGACACGGAGGGCTAAAGGCAAACGGACAGCATCGGGGCGACGGTTCTCCCAGATGCGAATCATCAGTTTGCTAACCAGATAAGGCTAGACAGACGGACACCAAGATGTCTCCAGTACTCAGTACCCGCCTTACAACGTGGGCTCTACTGACCGGCCCCGGAACCGTACTCAGTCCGCGTACCAGCAAGTAGCCAGCAGGGACATACCTAGGCTTCGGCCGGTTCCTCATACTTGGGGAAGACGGGCGCCGGAGCCGGTAGCGGAGTTCCGGCGACAATAGGCGTGGTGAGCGCGGAGAACTGGCGGGATCCGCCGTCGGGCTGTCCCAGCGTGTCCAACAGCGCGGCTGTGGCCGTGGGCATCACGGGTTGGGCCAGGATAGCCACGATGCGCAGCACTTCCAGCGTCACGTACAGCACGGTGTTCATGCGTTCGGCGTCGGTCTTCCGCAGTACCCAGGGAGCCTGCTCGGCAAAGTAGGCGTTGGTGTCCCCCAGGACCCCCCAGATGGCCTCGAGGGCGCGGCTGAATTCCTGCTTTTCGAACGCGGCCCGGGCCGTCTCCAGGAGGCCGTTGGCCTGCGCCAGGATCGCGGTGTCTTCAGCAGTGAAGGCGCCCGGAACCGGCACGCGGCCCTCGCAGTTCTTGGCCACCATGGACAGCGAACGCTGCGCCAGGTTGCCGAAGTTGTTGGCCAGGTCCGAGTTCATGCGGCCCACGATGGCCTCATGGTTGTAGCTGCCGTCGGCGCCGAACGGGACCTCGCGGAGGAAGAAGAACCGTACCTGGTCCAGGCCGTACTGCGCCACGAAGTCTGCCGGCGCCACCACGTTGCCGAGCGACTTGGACATCTTCACACCGTTGTTGTGCAGGAAGCCGTGGATCATCACGCGTTTGGGCAGCTCGATGCCGGCACTCATCAGGAACGCCGGCCAGTAGATGGCGTGGAACCGCGAGATGTCCTTGCCGATCACGTGGACGTCGGCGGGCCAGAACTTCTTGAATGATTCCGACTCCACGTCCGGGTAGCCGACGCCGGTCAGGTAGTTGGTGAGCGCGTCCACCCAGACGTACATGACGTGCTTGTCGTTGCCGGGGACAGGGACGCCCCAGTCGAAGGTGGTGCGGCTGATCGACAGGTCTTCGAGGCCGCGCTTGACGAAGCTGATGACCTCGTTGAAGCGGGACTGCGGTGCGCCGAACTCCGGCTGGGCCTCGTACAGTGCCAGCAGGCGGTCCTGGTAGGAGGACAGCCGGAAGAAGTAGCTCTCCTCAGCCGTCCACGTCACCTCGGTGTCCGTCTCCTTTGAGTACCGCACGCCGTCGTCCTTGACCACGGTGTCGTCCTCGACGTAGAAGGCCTCGTCCCGGACGGAGTACCAGCCTTCGTACTTGGACAGGTAGATGTCGCCGTTGGCTTCCATCTTCTTCCAGATGGCCTGCGACGCGGCGTAGTGGTCAGCGTCCGTGGTCCGGATGAAGCGGTCGTAGGTGATGCCCAGGGCGGCGTGGGCAGACTTGTAGACTTCCGCGTTGCGGTCCACCAGCGCCTTGGGCGTGAGGCCTTCCTTCTCGGCCGCCTGCGCAATCTTCATGCCGTGCTCATCCGTGCCCGTCAGGAACATCACGTCAAAGCCGTCAAGCCGCTTGAAGCGCGCCATGGCGTCGGTGGCGATGTACTCGTAGGCGTGCCCGATGTGCGGAACACCGTTCGGGTAGGTGATGGCCGTAGTGATGTAGAACGGGGTTTTGGCTGTTGCGCTCACGTGCGGACGTTACCTTTGGTGCGAAGGGGTAGGGCTAGATCAGTTCAGTCAGCGTATCGCTCAGGCGGACCAGTTCGTGGTCGTGTGAAGCGACCAGTACTGCGATTCCGTCCGAGGTGGTGTCCTTCAGGATGCTGATGATGCGGTTGGCGGAGGCCCGGTCCAGGCTGGCCGTGGGCTCATCAACCACCAGCACCCGCGTGCCCAGGATGAGGGCGCGGGCGATCGCCACTCGCTGGCGTTCGCCACCGGACAACTGGGCCGGACGGTGCCGCATCCGACGGCCCAGGCCCACCAGGTCCAGGAGGTCCTTGGCCATGTCGCGGCGCTGGTCCACCTCGCCGTCGGGCACTGCCGGCAGGAGCACGTTTTCAAGGGCGCTCATGCCGTCGATAAGTGCACCGCCCTGGTCAACGTAACCGATCAGGGCCCGACGGCGGTCGGCGATTTCGTCGTCGCCCATGCTTTCGAGGGAATCCCCTTCCCAGAAGACACGGCCCGACGTCGGCAGGGTCAGACCCGCGCCGACGGTCAGGATGCTGGTCTTGCCGGATCCGCTTCGGCCGGCCACGCAGTGCATCTCGCCGGCGTGCAGCGTGAGGTCGAAGCCCTCCACGACACTGACTGCTTCGGCACCGCCCTTGCCGCCGCCGTAGCGGATGGTGATGCCGCTCAGTTCCAGCGGGGTCCCGTGGTCCGCGGCCTTGACGATGGTGTTGGCACGGGTCTGCAGGGGCGCCTCAGCCAGGCCGGACCTCCGGCTCCGGTGAACATTCGTCTCGTTTGTCATTGGACCACTTTCGTTGCAATCGGTATCCAGCAAAGTACAGCCACCAGGCCGGCGACTCCGGCCCACAGCGCGGCATACGGGGCAAGAAGCAGCCCGATGCCCAGCGCGCCCAGGACGCCCAGCGGCAGGGCCAGCGTGCCTACCAGCGCGTTTTCGAAAAGCCGGACCTGACGCAGCATGTCCGGGTTCCAGCCCATGGCCTCAAGGATGCCCAGGTACTGGCGTTTGGCGTTCAGCTCAAACCTGCCGGTAACCAACGTCAGGGTCAGGCCCACGGCGACGCCGGCGAGAGCCAGGAGCACGCTGGGCAGCGCCACGCTTGTTGCGGCCAGTGCGCTGAGCGCACTCGCCCCCGCTGCACGGGGGATGTCGATGAGCAAGGCAACCAGCCCGCCTACCGCGGCTCCAAACACGCCCACTGCGACGGCCAGGGACAGGGTGTTGAACTTGTTCGTGCTGAGCTGCCGGTTGGCAAACGTCAGCGGAGAGTCGACCGGGATCAGCCGCTCGTCGTGCTGCGGTTCCTGGTCCACCTCATCGCGGTGGCGCAGCTGTTGCGCGGCGAAGAAAGCTGCTGCCGCATACAGGACCAGGACGGAGGCCGAGACGATGGCTGTGGTCACGCTCCAGCTCACCAGGCTCAGGACAATCCCGGCTACTGCGAGCAGCGCAGCGCCGACGGCGAATTCCTCGAGCACCCATTTCCTGATGCGCAGCTGGGTCCAGCCCATGGCGCGGAGGGTTCCGGCTTCGCGTTTGCGTTTCCGGATGTAGCTGACGGTGGAGGCGCCGGTCAGCAGCGCGGCTCCACAGAGGGTGAGGAAAAGAAGTGTGACGTTGGACCCGGTCAGCGAGCCGGAGACTGCGTCGGCGGCGTTCTGCCGGACCCAGGACTGCTGGACAGTGCCCAGCGCTGACTCCTTGCCGGCGTCGTCCTTTGAGTAGCCGGGGACAAAAATGCTGGCGTCTTCACGGGCGGAACCGGCCACGACAGTAGCCTCGAGACCCATCCCGCGGATCTCGCTGGCGAGCTTGTCGACGTCCGGCTGGGCTTCCTTCCAGCTGCCGGGGGCCTTGGCCCGGACACGCACCGCATCGATTACGGAGGCGTTGTCCTTGTAGCCGCGGGCCGCGGCCAGGCCGTAGAAGTCGGTGATGGCGCCAGCCGACTGGCTTGCCAGTCCGGTGGCACTGAGTGAAGGCTTGAGTTCGGCAGCGGTGACCGACTTGCCTTCGGCGTCCTTGGTGAGGGTAAACGGTGTGGGGTCGTAGCCACCCAGCGGGAGTCGGTTGACGTCCCCGGCGGCCTTTTCGACGGCCGAGGGGTCAAAGGTCCCATAGACCATGGCCAGCGGAGCTGCGAGCTTCTCCCCCGTTGCCAGGTCTTCCCGGTAGGAACGTTCATCCACGGGCTCACGCTGGGTCTGGTCCACCGGGGCGCCGTTGGCACCCTTCTCCGGTAGCCGGTTAACGGTGACCCAGTCGCTGGGAACGGCGGTCTTCTGGACTGCGCCATTGGCTGCGGCTTCGCCGTCGGTGTACTTCGGCGCGGCTGCGAAGTCGTTGCTCCACGTAGCCGGGGTATAGAGCCCCTGGTTGAAGTTGCCGGCGCTGCCAAAGAGGCCGGAGTGATCGGTGGAACCGGGCCAGGACAACGCGAAGGGGTCCTTGGACACGAAAGGCAGGTAGTCCTTGCCGAGGGACCGCGTGGCCGTGCCGACTTCCTTGACCACCTTGCCCGCGGCGTCGATCTCCTCGATCTTTACGTTGTATTTCAGGTCCAGGGAGGTGCCTGAACGGACAATCAGGGGAATCGCCTGCGATTCCGCGGTCAGCTGTCCGCTGCGCTTGGCCAGCTGGTACTGCGTCATCAGCGGTGCCCAGTATTTGAGTTTGACGCCGAGGAAGTCGGGGCCTTCATTGAGCTCTTCCGTGCTGATGCCGTTGGTGAAGAGGCTTTCGAAGTGCCGGCCGATCGCTCCGGCGTTGCGCGCGTCAGCGGGCGGAGCCTTCTCCAACGGGGCCAGGAAGTCGCCGGCGGAGCCAAGCAATGCGCGCTCGGAAACGGGATCGACGGCCACCACGGACTCCGTCACTTCGGGAGACAGCGGCAGGGATACAGAAAGGTTGAACAGATTGTGTTCGGAGCCGCCGGCAGGAGCGGGGAACTTGATGCCCGTCTCGCCTGCGGGAGGTGCGATCCGGATGCTGGTGCCCCCTGCCGTCTGCTCTTCGAGCAGTCGGGCCTTGCCCAGGCTGCCCTCGGCGCTGGACTTGAACAGGGTCTGCTCTGAGACGCCGTCGGAGCTGACGGCGCTGGCGGTCAGGCGGTAGTTCTTGGCGGTGTCGCCGAGAACTGACTCGGCGGCGGGCCATTTGCTGGGCTCTGTGGCGCCGGCGGCCTGGTCTGTAGCGGCAGTGCCTGCCAATCCGGAGTTATAGCCAAGGTAGTCCATGGCGTCGAGCCGCGGAGCCTCCAGGTTCTGTGTCACGCGGGACACCAGGCTGATGGGGGCCGCCACGGAGGTTCCGGAAAGTTTCCGGATGTTCTCGAGCTGGTCAAAGCTGATGCCGCCGCCGCCGTTGGCGATCTCCGGCTGCATCAGCTCCCCGGAGCCTGCCTTGGCCTGGACGAGGACGTCGTAGAGACCCCGTGAGTTCTCATCCACCGTTCGGTTCAGCGCGGCCTGAGACTGGCCTTGGACGAGGACCGACAAGCACATGGCTGCGATCAAGATGGCCGCGGTCAGCAGCAGCACTTTGCTTCTGATGAATCGCTGGACGGCGTTCATTGGGCTCCCTGAAACCTGGATTGCGTGCGCACACCGGGATCCGCAGGCGGCGGACATGAAGGATTTCCTGCCTGGTGTGCAAAAAGTATTGGCCGGTCTGCCGGCCTGGTCCCGAAACGGGACCCAGCCATTGTAAGCAGACCGGCCAATCATACGTGGCCGACGTTAATCTTCGGTCACGCGTAGTTGATGGCGGTGCGGTACTTAGTCCTCGAGGTCCACTTCGCGGACCATCTCGGCGCCGATGCCTGCCTTGATGGCGTCAAGCACCTGCTGCGGAACGGAGCTGTCGATGGTAAGCAATGCCAGTACCTGGCCGCCTTCCGCCTGCCGTGCCACCTGCATGCCGGCAATGTTGATGTTGTTCATGCCCAGAACGTGTCCGATGGTTCCGATCACACCGGGCCGGTCGGCGTAGGCCACCACCACGAGGTGCTCGCTGATGGGGATCTCCACGTCGTAGCCGTTGACGCCGACGAGCTTCTGGATCTGCTTCGGGCCAGTGAGCGTACCTGCCACTGAGATCTGGCTGCCGTCGCTCAAAGCACCCCGGATGGTCAGGACGTTGCGGTAGTCCTCCGCTTCCGCCGACGTGATGAGGCGGACGTTGATGCCGCGCTGTTCGGCGATGACCGGGGCATTGACGTAGGAAACCTGTTCGGTCACCACATCGGCGAAGATACCCTTGAGCGCGGCAAGTTCCAGGACCTTCACGTCAAGGGCCGCGATCTCGCCGGACACCTCGACGTCGATCTGGGTCAGGGAGGCGTGGGTCAGGGCGGTGAAAATCCGGCCCAGCTTTTCGATCAGCGGGATGCCCGGACGGACGTCGGGGGCGATCACGCCGCCGGCCACGTTCACGGCATCCGGTACGAGTTCGCCGGCCAGCGCCAAACGCACGGACTTGGCGACGGAGACGCCTGCCTTCTCCTGGGCTTCGTCGGTGGATGCACCCAGATGCGGGGTGACCACTACATTGTCCAGGGCGAAGAACGGCAGGTCCGTGCTGGGTTCCTTGACGAAGACGTCCACGGCTGCGCCGGCGATCTGGCGGTCCTGCAGGGCGGCGTAAAGTGCCTCTTCGTCCACGAGGCCGCCACGGGCCACGTTGACAACGTATGCGGTGGACTTCATCTTGGTGAACGCGTCGGCGCCGAGCATACCGACGGTTTCCGGCGTCTTGGGCATGTGGATGGTGACGAAGTCAGCCTGGCTCAGCAGTTCGTCGAGGGTGACGAGCTTGACGCCGAGCTGCGCGGCGCGTGCAGAGGTGATGTACGGATCATAGGCAAGGATCTCGGTGTCGAAACCCTGGAGGCGGGCAGCAACGAGGGCGCCGATCCGGCCCAGGCCAATAATGCCAATCTTCTTCTCGAAGAGTTCGATGCCGGTGTACTTGGAGCGCTTCCATTCACCGTTTTTCAGCGCGGAGCTGGCCTGCGGGATGTGGCGTGCGAGGCTAAGGATGTGGCCCACCGTCAGTTCCGCTGCCGAAATGATGTTCGACGTCGGGGCGTTGACCACCATCACGCCGGCTTGTGTGGCGGCTTTGATGTCAACGTTGTCCAGGCCAACACCGGCGCGGGCGATGACCTTGAGGTTCTTCGCGGCGGCAATGGCTTCGGCGTCCACCTGCGTGGCGGAGCGGACCAGGATGGCGTCCACGTCTGCGATGGCGGCGAGCAGCTGGGTCCGGTCTGCGCCGTCGGTGTGGCGGATCTCGAAGTCCGGGCCGAGGGCCTCGATGGTGGCGGGCGAAAGTTCTTCGGCGAGCAGTACTACGGGTTTTGACACGGCTGATCCTCTGCGTTGCAGTCCTTGGGATGGGAACAAGTCTAGGCTGACAGAAAGGCCGGGCTCACATTGTTAAGTGTGAGCCCGGCCTCACTGTTGCACGGTGAATGGCGCCGGAAGGGCAGACTTAGCGGGCTGCGGAGCCGTCTACGTAGTCCTCGTCCGTCTGCTGCCAGGCGAACAGGGAGCGCAGCTCGCGGCCAACGGCCTCGATCGGGTGCTGCTCAGCCTTGGCACGAAGGGCCATGAACTCGGCGCCGCCGTTGTCCTGGTCGTCAATGAACCGCTTGGCGAAGGCACCACTCTGGATGTCGCCGAGGACGGCCTGCATGTTTTCCTTCACCGCGGGGGTGATGACGCGCGGGCCGGAGACGTAGTCGCCGTACTCTGCGGTGTCGGATACGCTCCAGCGCTGCTTGGCGATGCCGCCTTCCCACATGAGGTCAACGATGAGCTTGAGCTCGTGAAGCACCTCGAAGTAGGCGATCTCGGGCTGGTAGCCGGCCTCGGTCAGGGTCTCGAAGCCGTACTGGACCAGCTGGGACACGCCGCCGCACAGGACAGCCTGCTCGCCGAAGAGGTCGGTTTCGGTCTCTTCGGTGAAGGTGGTCTTGATGACGCCGGCGCGGGTGCCGCCGATGGCTTTTGCGTAGGACTTGGCCAGGTCCCAGGCTGCGCCGGAGGCGTCCTGCTCCACGGCGATGATGTCCGGGATGCCACGGCCGGCTTCGAATTCGCGGCGCACGGTGTGGCCCGGAGCCTTCGGAGCGATCAGGATGACGTCAACGCCCTCAGGCGCTTCGATGTAGCCGAAGCGGATGTTGAAGCCGTGGGCGAAGGCCAGTGCCTTGCCGGGGGTCAGCTTGTCCTTGATGGATTCGTTGTAGATGGAGCGCTGGTGCTGGTCCGGTGCCAGGATCATGATGACGTCGGCCCATTCGGCGGCGTCGGAAACGGTCAGGGCCTTGAAGCCGGCTTCTTCGGCCTTGGCGATCGACTTCGAGCCCTCCTTGAGGGCAATAACAACCTCGACGCCGGAATCGCGCAGGTTCAGCGCATGGGCGTGGCCCTGGGAGCCATAGCCAACAATGGCAACCTTGCGGCCCTGGATGATCGACAGGTCTGCGTCGTCGTCGTAGAACATTTCAGTCACTTGGGTAACTCCTCTTGAGTGTTTTTGCTGGGTAAATAGTCTGGGGTGTTGCGGTACTGCACGGGCAATGCGCCGCAGGTGGGACGTGCCCCGCCTGACTAAGCGCTGCGCAAAGCCCTGTCACTCATGGAGCGGGATCCCCGTCCAACGGCCAGGGTGCCGGACTGCACAATTTCGCGGATGCCGAACGGCTCGAGCACTGAGAGCAGCGCCGTGAGCTTTTCGGGGTGGCCTGTTGCTTCAATGACCACGGAGTCTGTGGAGACGTCAACCACTGAAGCACGGAACAGGTCTGCAGCCTGGGTCACCTGCAGACGAGTTGCGGCATCCGCACGTACCTTGACCAGGATGTGGTCTCGCTGTACGGAAGATTCGGAGGTCAGCTCAACAATCTTGATCACGTTGACCAGCTTGTTGAGCTGCTTGGTGACCTGTTCAATGAGGTCACCGTCGGCGTCGACGACGACGGTCATCCGGGACATGCCCGGAACTTCCGTCGGGCCCACGGCCAAGGAGTTGATGTTAAAGGCGCGTCGGGCAAAGAGGCTCGCGACGCGGGTCAGTACACCGGGCTTGTCTTCAACCAGAACGGACAATGTGTGGCGGGTCATGTTCAGTCCTCCTCTTCCCATTCCGGGGTCATGTTGCGGGCAACCTGGATCTGGTCGTTGCTCACGCCGGCGGGCACCATTGGCCACACCATGGAGTCGGGGCTCACCACGAAGTCGATGACCACGGGTCGGTCATTGATTTCGAGGGCCTTCTGGATGGTGGCATCAATGTCCTCGTCCCGCTCGCAGCGGAAGGAAGCGCAGCCGTAGGCCTCCCCCAGCTTGACGAAGTCCGGGATCCGGACGGTCTCGTGGCCGGTGTTGAGGTCCGTGTTGGAGTAGCGGCCCTCGTAGAACAGGGTCTGCCACTGGCGGACCATGCCCAGCGAGGAGTTGTTGATGATGGCAACCTTGATGGGGATCTTGTTAATGGCGCAGGTGGCCAGTTCCTGGTTGGTCATTTGGAAGCAGCCGTCACCGTCGATGGCCCAGACCACACGGTCCGGATCTCCCACCTTGGCACCCATGGCGGCCGGGACGGCATAGCCCATGGTGCCGGCGCCGCCTGAGTTCAGCCAGGCATGCGGACGCTCGTACTTGATGAACTGTGCGGCCCACATCTGGTGCTGGCCAACGCCGGCAACGTAGATGCCTTCCGGCCCTGTCAACGCCCCGATACGTTCGATGACGCGCTGTGGGGCGCTGAGCCCGTCCTCCGGCTCGGTCCATCCCAGCGGATACGTCTCCTTAAGGTTGTTAAGGAAAGCCCACCAGGTGGTGAGGTCCGGCGTGCCGGCGGACTCGAATTGTGAGCGGACCGCCTCGGTGAGTTCGGGGATGATTTCCTTGACAGATCCCACGATCGGAACGTCGGCGGTGCGGTTCTTGGAGATCTCAGCGGGATCGATGTCCGCATGGATCACCTTGGCGTGCGGCGCGAAGGACTTCAGGATGCCCGTCACGCGGTCATCGAAGCGGGCCCCGAGGGTGATGAGCAGATCGGACTGCTGCAGCGCCGTGACGGCGGAAACGGTGCCGTGCATACCCGGCATGCCTACGTGCTGCGGGTGGGAATCGGGGAACACGCCGCGTGCCATCAGGGTGGTGACAACGGGGGCGCCGGTGAGTTCCGCCAGTTCGCGGAGTTCCGCGGAAGCGTGTGCCTTGACCACGCCGCCGCCCACGTACAGCACCGGCTTGGTGGCCGCAGCGATCAGCTTGGCTGCTTCGCGGACCTGCTTGTTATGGCCGCGCGTCACCGGACGGTAACCGGGGAGGTCGATCTTCGGCGGCCAGGAGAAGGTCATCTGACCCTGTTGGGCGTCCTTGGCGACGTCCACGAGGACCGGGCCGGGACGGCCGGACGAGGCCAGGTGGAAGGCCTCCGCCATAACGTGAGGGATGTCATTGGGGTCGGTCACCAGGAACGAATGCTTGGTGATCGGCATGGTGATGCCGACAATGTCGGCTTCCTGGAACGCGTCGGTGCCGATCACACCGCTGGATACCTGGCCGGTAATGGCCACCAGCGGCACGGAATCCATGTGGGCATCCATGATGGCGGTAACGAGGTTGGTGGCACCGGGTCCCGAGGTGGCGATACAGACGCCCACCCGGCCGGTAACCATGGCATAGCCTTGCGCGGCGTGGCCGGCTCCCTGTTCGTGACGGACCAGGACGTGATTCATGCTGGAGGCCATCAAGGGGTCATAGGTAGGCAGGATCGCGCCACCAGGCAAACCAAAAATATCGTCGACGCCGAGTTCTTCGAGCGATCGGACAATAGCTTGTGAGCCGGTCATCACCGTTGGGGGTACAACGTTGTTCGGCCCAAGGACAGGAGAGACAGCGGCAAGATCAGCGACGACGGCGGCCTGGTCAGCCGTTCGGTCGGCGCGTTCCGGAGCCTTCGGGGCTCCAGCGGACTTAGTAGCCATCAGCGAGGGGCTGATCGGCGATCCTTTGCTCATCGGACTCTTCCTTGTGGATCATCTGTGTACTTGGAAAATGCGGAAATAAAAAAACCCCTCAGCCTGGTGGCTTTCGAGGGGTTGCGCGTGACGGTTCGTTACCAGTCGGGCTAGTCAGCCACGCGCTTGGTAAGGACGACGGATACACCCAAAGCGGCGCCGACAGTAACGAATGCGATCATGCGTTCAGTTTTCCCTCTGCGTGAGATGCCTGTCAACGAGGACTGTGCGCATCTCACAGTGTGGACTCCATTGTCCACGGACTGATCCTACCCCGGCCCTTCGGCGCAAGCGCCGTCCGCCCGGGCCTATGGATCAGCCCTTCTTAAGCCCTGCCGCCTCCGGCGGTTGCATCGCCACCGGAGGCTTGAGGTACTTGGGTATCACCCGCAGTATGCACCTGTGCTGGCGCTGTGGACCAGTTTGGCGTACTTGGCGAGCACGCCCTTGGTGAACTTGGCAGGGAGGGGCTCCCAGCCAATCTTGCGGGATTCGAGTTCGGCCTCGTCGACCAGCAGGTCGAAGCTTCGGGCGGCGATGTCCACCCGGATCCGGTCGCCGTCCTTGACGAAGGCGATGGGGCCGCCGTCGACAGCTTCCGGTGCCACGTGGCCAATACACAGGCCTGTGGTTCCACCGGAAAAGCGGCCGTCGGTGAGGAGCAGGACGTCCTTGCCCAGCCCGGCGCCCTTGATTGCGCCGGTGATGGCGAGCATCTCGCGCATGCCCGGGCCGCCCTTGGGGCCCTCGTAGCGGATGACCACAACGTCGCCGGCCTTGATCAGGCCCTGGTCCAGTGCGGCCAGGGCGCCCTGCTCACGCTCGAACACACGGGCGGTGCCTTCGAAGACGTCGGCATCGAAGCCGGCGCTCTTCACTACCGCACCTTCAGGCGCCATGGAGCCGTGCAGGATGGTGATGCCGCCGGTCTTGTGGATCGGGTTGTCCATGGCACGCAGGATCTTGCCGTCCAGGTCCGGCGGGTTGATCGCAG
>NZ_PZKO01000070.1:0-78730 GCF_014926485.1 Pseudarthrobacter sp. AB1 | reverse complement strand
GCGAACGCGGCGTGAACGTCCGGTTCGGCATCCACCCCGTCGCCGGGCGCCTGCCCGGACACATGAACGTGCTCCTCGCCGAAGCCAAGGTCCCCTACGACATCGTCCTGGAAATGGACGAAATCAACGAAGACCTCGGCGACACCTCGGTAGTCCTCGTCATCGGCGCGAACGACACCGTGAACCCCTCCGCGGCCGAAGACCCGGGAAGCCCCATCGCCGGGATGCCCGTCCTGCGGGTCTGGGAAGCCGAAAACGTCGTGGTGTTCAAACGCTCCATGGCCGCCGGCTACGCAGGAGTCCAAAACCCCCTCTTCTACCGCGACAACTCCCAAATGCTCTTCGGCGACGCCAAACAACGCGTCGAAGACATACTCCGAGCGTTCTAACTGAGGCCCCTTAACCGTGGAACCTTCCTCACGCGTCCCGCTCGCTGATATGTAGAAGCTGTGATCCGCCCGTTCGGTGCGCTGCAGGCTGAAACTGCTCAAGAACGAGAAGCCGACCAGCAGCCTGCAGCGCAGGGTCCTATGACGAATCACTGGTGTGGCGGTCCGCCTGTTTCGCGAGGAACACCGATCGCAGACCACCCCCGTGGTCGAGGTGAGGGCCGGGGCAGCAGGTCTCACCAGTCTTGCACTTCCAGCAGCCCGGGTACTTACTAATGGGAGGAGGCGTAGCCTCCCAAGTCTGCCGCCAACAGCTCGTGTGGCTTGGAGGCTTAACCAACGGCTATCAGAGGACGAAACGCAATGTTCGCTCGCATCAGCACGTACCGGCCCGCTCCTGACAGTACGGGAGCGCCTTCAGGAGAAACCGTCAACCAGGTGCTTGCCCTGCCGGGATGCAGGGGGATCTATTACCTTCTGGGAAAAGCAAACACGTCACTCTCGATAACGCTGTGGGATGACGAGGACGCGCTTGCGGGCAGCCGTCAGGAAGCGGATCGGATCCGCTCGGAGACCAGCGCGGAGCAACATATGGAGGTCCTTGGAGTGGACGAATTTGATGTGCTCGTCCAGCACCTCAAGGAATAGTTCAAGGCGGAGTTCCCATGCTGAGACAAGCTGTCGTAAATTTCAGCCCGAGTTCACCGCCCAGCCCGTTCAAACCTGTCACTGCCGGCGGCCCCGCCACGGCGTAAGCCGCGGCCACCACCCCGGGACGTTGCTCCGGTATATCCCAGTCACGACGAGAGCCTGGGTCGGAGCGATCGGCACGACGACCCACGCCGCGCCGCCCCAGTCGTACCACCGCCAGTCGGAAAAGAGCCACGGGACGAGGCCCGCGACGACGCCGGGCGCGAGGAAATGGAAAATGATCGTCCCGATCCACGCGCGTGCACGCGAGGCTGCCTTGGCCATGTTCGTCAGGCTACCCCAGGTTATCGTTGGTCCAACACATCGAAATCAGGAGCGCGCATGCCGTACGTTGTTGACTTCAAGGACGTTTCCATTGTTGGCCTGGAATCGTCTCCGGTCGCCGAGGCGATCGCTGGGTTGCGCGCCAACGAGGGGCGCTACTACCGCAATAAATACGACCACGTCTTCACCGTCAGTCCTGCAAGCGAGGTTCCGGACGTGGTCGAGCGGGTGAGCCGGATCCTAGCGGACGAGCGCGATATCGTGATCGGCTCCCGCCCCCTCGAAGCTACGGCCTTCGAAGTTGACGGTTTGCGGATGGACTACGTGTTCTACGAGTCGGGGCTGTCGATCAACGTCATGTACAGCATCGGGGACGGCGGGAAGCGAGCGGTCGGATTCAAACTGGCTGAAGGCATGGAGATTCCGGAGGAACTCGCATCACGTTTCAAGTTTGCCCGCCAGAAATCAAAGCTGGCAGGCGTTATCCGCGGTTCCTACTTCGTGATTAAGGGCGAGTACTGATCAGCTGACTTCCGCGCCCGGGAGCATGCCGAGTGCGGCTCCCGCCGTCTCGATTGAGAGTGGATGCCTGCCGGGGATGTTTAGGGCAGACTGGTGGCGTGAGCGGAATCCGGTGGGTGCTGCACGTCGATCTTGACCAGTTCATCGCGGCGGTCGAAGTGCTGCGGCGGCCGGAGCTTGCGGGCAAGCCCATCATTGTGGGCGGTCGCGGCGATCCCACGGAACGGGCTGTGGTGTCGACCGCATCCTATGAAGCCAGGGCGTTCGGTGTGGGTTCCGGGATGCCCTTGCGCGTTGCGGCCCGGAAAGTGCCCGACGCTGTGATCCTCCCCGTCGATCATGAGGCTTACCTCGCGGCGTCTGAAACGGTGATGGCTACCCTGCGCGCGCTGCCCGGCGCCACCGTGCAGGTGCTGGGTTGGGATGAAGCCTTTGTAGGCACCGAGGCGGAGGTTCCGGAAGCCTACGCCCGGCAGGTGCAGGCAGCTGTCCTGGAGCGCACGCAGCTGCATTGCAGCGTGGGCATCGGCGACACATTGGTCCGGGCCAAGGTCGCCACCGGTTTCGGTAAGCCGGCCGGTGTCTTCCGCCTTACTGCCGGGAACTGGCTCGCCGTCATGGGCAGCCGGTCCACCAAGGAGCTGTGGGGCGTCGGAACCAAAGTGTCCGGCCGGCTGGCCAAGCTCAGCATCAACACAGTTGCCGAGCTCGCCGCGTCCGACCCGCAGGACCTGGTCCCGGAGTTCGGCCCCAGGATGGGTCCGTGGTATGCGGCGCTCGGGCGCGGGGACGGCACCAGCGTTGTGGACGACACCCCGTGGGTTGCCCGCGGGCATAGCCGGGAGACCACCTTCCAGCGGGACCTGACCGAGGCCGCCCAGGTGGACGAGGCCGTGCGGGAGCTGACAACGCGTGTCCTTGAGGATGTTGTGGCCGAAGGGCGGCCCGTCGTTGGGCTGACCCTGAAGGTTCGGTACGCACCGTTCGTCACCAAGACCCACGCGAAGAAGATTCCTGAGACATTCGACCGGAACGAAATCCTCGCGCGGGCATTGGATCTCGTGGCCGGAATCGAAGCGGGCCGTCCGATCCGGCTCCTGGGCCTGCGGGCCGAGATGGCAATGCCCGACGAGGCCCGAAAGCAACATACGCCTACGCGCGGCGGTTGGTGACGGCTTCGCTACCGTCCTCGCCAGCGACGAAGAATCGATTCGACGACTGTGGTGCCGTCGAACTGCACGATCACCCACGTGAGTCCGGGTCAGCCCAGTGCCAGGCGCATCGACACCTGGTACCGGTCCGAGCGGTACGTGGAGATGGCGTACTCAATGGGAGTGCCCGGTTCTTCGGTCCCGGTGAAGGACCTGCGCTTGAAGAGCAGGACGGGTGCTCCCGGCGCGATGTCCAGCAGGGCAGCCGTTTCCACGGACGCCGCGGCGGCCTCCACGGTCTGCTCCGCCTGCTCGACCGGGTGCCCGGCGGCTCCCAACGCCCGGTACAGGGAACCGGTCAGATCTGACGAGAGCAGGTCCGGCAGCAGGTCCGGCGGCAGCCACGACTCATCGACGCTGACTGGTGCTCCGTTGGCCAGACGGAGCCGCCGGACCTGGTACGCAGGCTGTTCCGGAGTCAGCCCCAGGTGCTCGGCAGCTGCCGCTGGGGGCACTGCCGTGGACACGTTGATAACCCGTGTGCTGGGCACAAAGCCTGCCTGCCGCATGTCCTCGTTGAAGGAAGCCAGGTGAAGGGTGGAACGGACTAGCCCGTGCGAAACGAACGTCCCTTTCCCCTTGATCCGGACCAGCGCCCCGTCCTGGACCAGATCCGAGATGGCCCGGCGGACCGTGATCCGCGAGACCCTGAACTGCTCCTCCAGCTGCCGTTCGCCCAGCAGGGCATCGCCGGGCCGCAGCGTGCTGGACACCAGCTCCTGGAGTTGCCTTCTGAGCCAGACGTGTTTCAGTTCCCCTGCCGTATTCATGTCTCCTATCTTCCGGGAAGATCGAACAGGCGCGCGCCCGCTTCCACGCGCCCGCCGGATGCCGGCGCTTCGATGGCGTCCGCCGCGCTGTCCAGGATCACCACGGGACTGCACATGCTCAGGTCCTTTGATCGGACCAGGGTAACGTCCACGGTGATCATGGGATCGCCGGCGCGGACCTGCTCGCCCTTCTGCGCGATCACCGTGAAGCCCTCGCCCTTCAGGCGCACGGTGTCGATTCCGACGTGCACCAGCACGGCGGGCCCGGACGCGTGCTGGACGATGTAGGCGTGCGGCATGACCTTGACCACCTTGCCGTCAAGTGGCGCCACGGCGGTGATCACGCCGGCGTCGTCATCAGGGATGATGGCTGCGCCGCCGCCCACGAGCCCTTTCGCGAACACCGGGTCCGGCACTTCGCTCAGCGGGATGAGTCTGCCAGGCAGCGGCGAGGCCACGCTGATAATTTGAGCGGATGCTTCCGTGCTCAATTCAGGTGCGGTCACGTCAGAATGGCTCACATCAGGTCCTGGATGTCTTCGGCGAGGCTCTCGGCTTCCGGGCCCACCACTACTTGGACCACTGTGCCGGACATCATCACGCCGTGTGCGCCGGCGGCCTTGAGGGCGGCCTCGTCCACGCGGCCGGCGTCCACCACTTCGGTGCGCAGGCGGGTGATGCACCCTTCGATCTCTTCGACGTTCCCGGCGCCGCCAAGGGCGGCGAGGATGATTTCTGCTTTGGACATGTTTACTCCCGGTGTTGGTAAGCGGTGAAGGGCGGTGGTTCCGGAAGCCAAGTTGGAGCTTGAGGTTGACAACTGTGGCCGGCGCCCTTCACAGTGATGGTTGTCACTGGTTATAACCAGTTAGCTAGACTCTACTGAACCAAGCACCCCCGCACAAGCACCACCCTCTTCGAGACGAGGAACATTATGACCACGGAAAACCCCACAGCCGGCGCCGCGGCGCCGGAAAAGGCCAAGGGCAGCGGCAAGGCCCTGCAGAACATGCAGCGCTTCGGCCGAAGCCTCATGCTGCCCATCGCCGCCCTCCCCGCGGCCGCGCTCCTGCTCCGTCTGGGCCAGGACGACCTGTTGGGCAGGTTCGAATCCCTGACCACCGTCGCCCAGGTCATCGGTGCCGCCGGCGGCGCCCTGTTCGAGAACCTGCCGCTGCTCTTCGCCGTCGGCATCTCCTTCGGATTCGCCAAGAAGGGTGACGGATCCACGGCCCTCGCCGCCGTCGTCGGGTACCTGGTCCTGACCAACGTCTTCAAGGTCATGGCGCCGCTGGTGATGGGCGCCGCCCCGGAAGGCGGGAAAGATCCCGTTATCAATTACGGTGTGCTGGCCGGCATCGTCATGGGCCTGACCACGGCGTTGCTCTGGCAGCGCTTCCACCGCACCACCCTGCCGGACTGGCTGGGCTTCTTCGCCGGCCGCCGGCTGGTACCCATCCTTACGTCCTTCGCCGCGATTGTGATCGGCGTGCTCCTGGCACTGATTTACCCGTATTTCAACACCGGACTCACCGCCGTCGGCAACGCAGTGGCGGACAACACCGTGGTGGGCAGCGGGGTCTACGGCACCCTCAACCGGCTGCTGATCCCGCTGGGACTGCACCACATCCTGAACTCCATTGTCTGGTTCATCATCGGCGACTACAACGGCGCCCACGGTGACCTGAACCGGTTCTTCGCCGGAGACCCCACCGCCGGCGTCTTTATGACCGGCTTCTTCCCCATCATGATGTTCGCCCTGCCCGCCGCCGCCCTGGCCATCTGGCAGGAAGCCAAGCCGTCGCAGCGGAAGATCGTGGGCGGCGTGATGCTCTCCACCGGCCTCACCGCCTTCCTCACGGGCATTACCGAACCGCTCGAGTTTTCGTTTATGTTCGTGGCCTGGCCGCTGTACATCGTCCACGCATTCCTGACCGGCACGTCCATGATGCTGGTCAACTTCCTGGGCATCCACCACGGGTTTGGCTTCTCCGCCGGGGCCATCGACTACGTCCTGAACTTCGGCATCGCGCAGAATCCCGTGTGGCTGATTCCGATCGGGCTGATCTATGCCGCCATCTACTATGTGGTGTTCCGCTTTGTGATCCGCCGCTGGAACCTTCGCACCATGGGCCGCGAAGATGAAAGCGATGAGAACGGCTCCATGGCCAAAGCCGATGCAAGCTGAGCTCTCGTCTGGCCGGGGCGGCGGGGCCGACGGCGTGGTGGCGCTGCGGGGCCGCCTCGTTACCGGCCACCCAGGCGACGCAGTGATTGACGACGGCACCGTGGTGATGGCCGGGGGAACCATCCAGTGGAGCGGCCCGACGTCGGACCTGCCGGCAGGATTCGACGCCGAGGTCCGGCAGGTGCCGCTGATCCTGCCCGGGCTCGTGGACGTGCACTGCCACGGTGCCGTGGGGCACACCTTCTCCGCCGACGCTGACGGGGCCAGACTGACCGCCGCCCATCACGCCTCGGAAGGCACGACGTCGGTACTCGCCTCGCTCGTTTCGGCGCCGTCGCACGTGCTGCTGGAGCAGATCGCGGCGCTGCGGGACGTGGTGGCAGACGGCGCCCTGGCCGGCTTGCACCTGGAAGGGCCGTTCATCACCAAGAGCATGTGCGGGGCCCAGGACCCTGCAGCCATCATCGACGGCGATCCGGCGCTCCTGAAGCAGTGGCTTGAAACGGGGCGCGGGACCGTGCGGTCACTGACCCTGGCCCCCGAAACCCCGCACTTTGCTGAGCTGGTGCAGCTCTGCCGGGAACACGGCGTCGTGCCTTCCCTTGGCCACACCGCCGCAACGGCTTCCCGCACCCGGGAAGTCCTGGGCGCTGATGGCGGTGCTGGGGGCGTTGACCGCCAGTGGTCGGCCACGCACCTGTTCAACCGGATGCCTTCGCTGGACCACCGGGATGCCGGGCCCGTCGCGGTGATGCTGCAGGCCGCCGAGCAGTCACCTGGGCACATGGTGCTGGAGCTGATTGCCGACGGTGTGCACCTCGACCCGGAAATCGTCCGGATGGTTTTCAGCCTCGTGGGTCCACGCTCCGTTGCCCTCATCACGGATGCCATGGCCGCGGCGGGAATGTCCGATGGGCACTACACCCTCGGCAGCCTGGACGTGCTGGTCCAGGACCGGGTGGCACGGCTGGCGCCGGCGGGCAGGACCCAATCCGGGGAAGGGCAGGAAGCCGGAGCGATCGCCGGGGCCACGAGTTTCCTGCTGGAAAACGTGCGCCGCTGCGTCGAATGGGGGATTCCGCTCGCCGACGCCGTGGCGGCGGCTTCGTCCACTCCGGCCCGGCTGATGGGCCTTGACCGGGGCCCCACCAGGGTTGGCGCCATCGCCGCCGGATACCGCGCGGACGTACTGGTGGCCACCGGCGAACTTGAACTCGTGCAGGTCTATCGTGCCGGCACATCACAAACGCAGGAAAGGAAAGACCGTGCAGATAGTTCTGTGTGAGTCCATCGATCACGTAGGAGCCCGGGCGGCAGACATCATCGAGGCCAGGGTGCGGAGGGGACCGGCGGTCCTGGGCCTGGCCACCGGAGGCTCCCCGAGTTCCACCTACCAGGAGCTCATCCGGCGGCACCGCGAGGAACAGCTCAGCTTCGGCCAGGTCACCGGCTTCACGCTCGACGAGTACGCAGGACTGCCGAAGGAACATAGGCAGTCCTACTACTCCACCATCCGGCGCGAGTTCGTTGACCAGGTTGGCCTGCCCTTGGAGCGGCTCTTCACCCCGCAGGGCGACGCGGCGGACCTCGTTGCCGAGGCAGAACGCTACGACGCAGCGATTGCGGCGGCCGGGGGAGTAGACATCCAGATCCTGGGCATCGGCGCGAACGGCCACATCGGGTTCAACGAGCCGACGTCGTCACTTGCCTCGCGGACCCGGGTAAAGACCCTGGCGGGGGCCACCCGCACTGACAACGCCCGGTTCTTCCCGGACGGCAGCGTTCCGCGGTTGTGCCTGACCCAGGGGCTGGGGACCATCCTCGAGGCGAAGCTGGCCGTCCTCGTGGCGATGGGGGAGAACAAGGCCGCCGCCGTCCAGGCGATGGTGGAGGGCCCTGTCAGCGCCAACTGTCCGGCGTCGGTGCTGCAGCTTCACCGGAGAGCCGTGGTCCTCCTTGACCCGGCGGCCGCGTCCCGGCTCTCCATGCTCGAGTACTACCGGGACGCGCAGGAGTTCAACGACCAGCTCGGCCAGACCCCTACCAGACCGTGGCTGATCAGCTCTTCAACCTGAAGACGGATGCCGAGGCTGGCGTTCGCCACTCATGGTGCGAGCACTCCGTGGCGGGAGCATTCGGCGGTCCAGCCCAGCGGCGTCACCTGGACTTTCATGCGCCGCCGGCAGGCGGCGCAGTAACGCGGCGGCTCCATTGCGAGGCGTTCGCCGCAGCGGTGGTGAACGTCCGACGCCGGGCTGTCGCCGCCGTCGGACGGTACGCCGCAGTGCCCACAGAACGCAGCGGTGGAGCCGGTGGTTGAGCCCGTCGAGCCTGGGGAGTTGGGGATCATAATGTCTTCTGGAGTTCCTTGATAGGCATGTTCAGCTCGACGAGCAGGTTCAGGTCGGCGTCTGCCGGGCGGCCCAGTGTGGTCAAGTAGTTGCCCACGATGACGGCGTTGATGCCGCCCATGAGGCCTTGGCGGGTGCCGAGGTCGCCGAGGGTCAGCTCGCGTCCGCCGGCGTAGCGGAGCACGGTGCGTGGCATCGCCAGCCGGAACGCGGCGATGGCGCGGAGGGCGTCCTTGCCATCCATGATGCCCTGGTTTTCCAGCGGGGTCCCGGGGCGGGGGTTGAGGAAGTTCAGCGGGACTTCGTGGGGTTCCAGGGCCGCGAGCTGGGCTGCGAGTTCCGCTCGCTGTTCCAGGGATTCGCCCATGCCGATCAGGGCGCCGCAGCACAGTTCCATGCCTGCGGCCTTGACCATGTTGCAGGTGTCCAGGCGCTCCTCGTAGCTGTGCGTGGTGACGACCTCGGGGAAGTAGCTGCGCGCGGTTTCGAGGTTGTGGTTGTAGCGGTGGACGCCCCATGCGGCGAGCTGGTCCACCTGGCGCTGGGTCAGCATGCCCAATGAGCAGGCGATGTTGATGTCTACTGCCTCGTTGATCCTGTCGATGGCGAACTTGATCTGGTTCATGAGCTTGATGTCCGGGCCACGGACGGCGGCGACGATGCAGAATTCGGTGGCTCCCGTCGCAGCGGTCTCTTTCGCGGCCTTGACCAGCTCGGGGATGTCCAGCCAGACGCCGCGGACGGGGGAGTCGAACAGGCCGGACTGGCTGCAGAAATGGCAGTCTTCGGGGCAGCCGCCGGTCTTGATGGAAATGATGCCCTCCACCTCGACGTCCTCACCGCAGTGCCGCAGCCGGACCTCGTGGGCGAGCTGCAGGGCGGCGGGCAGATCCCGGTCCGGCAGGCTCAGGATTTCCACCAGCTGGCTTTCGGAGAGGCCGATCCCCTGCTCCAGGACCTGTGTCCTGGCGGTTCCGAGGATAGTGCCGGGGTTGGCCTGGAGGTCTGGCTGTATCGTCATCAATAGTCCTTTTTGGGGGTGCTTAGCTGCGGATATTGCCTCGGAACAAACGCTAGTTCTCAGTTCGGTGCGGGATTTTGTCGGGTTTCGACAAAGTGATGAAGCTGAAATTGGACCCCGGATTCTGGAGTGCGGCCTTTATGGTGGCCACCGCAATGGGGCGCCGCGTGGACCAGCAGCCCGAGAACTACACCCTGGCCAACTTCCGCCAGTGGGTGGACCGGTCGCGTAAGAACCTGGGCACGGACCGTGATTATGGCAGTTTGATTGGAGACCACTTCTGCAGTTTGGTTGGAGCCCACTTGGCGGCTCGCCGGTCGATGAATCGCAGTTTGACTTGAGCCCACCCCAGCGTTGATTTCATCAGGGTTGTTTTCCGACGGTGGAAGGCAGCGATGGAGTTGAGGGTGGAGCTATTTGCGAGGATCCGGCGGGACGCCCGGGTCCATGGATCATCAATCCGTGCCCTGGCAAAGGAGTACCGGGTTTCCGAAGCTGGACCGTTTCAGGTCCGTCATTGATGACATGCTCGTCGTGGATCTTGATGCTCCACGGAAGCAACGCCATGCGGGGTCGCCGGCCCACACCGACTTCATCGCCCTCCAGGCCGGCACCTGATCGGCCCGTCAACCCGGATCACCCCAGGCCAACGACCCGCCCGCCCATATCCGCCCAATTTTCGGCGAGCACTATGGCGACCCAACTACTGGAAGCTGTAGACCTATTTGGCGCCCTCCTGCTTGCCTGGTCCCGCGGTGACGTTGGCGGAGCGCACCAGTAAAGGAGAGAACCAGGGCGCAGGCCAGAGCCACGCCACCGCTGAGGACAAGGAAATCTACGACGGTCGAATGAGGCGCCGTCTCATCCGTGAACGCCCGGACATGAAAGACTGCGAAGCCCATGGCGGCGTCAGGTAGAAACAAGACCACTGCCGGAATCGCATAGCAATACAGGACAGACGCGATTGTTCTTTCTGCCTCCAAAGAACCGCTGGCCCTGCGGGTCAGGTATCAGCAAACGGCCAAGCTGATGCCGGTCCAAAGGACGAACCACAATACGTTGCCAACGTTCGATCCGTCTTGAAACGCCAGGTACGACTCAATAAGTCCCAATCCTGTGTACTGCGCCGAGACGATGTACACGGAATAGGCGCCTAACAGCCACGGGACCGCGGCGGCCAACCACAGCGCTGCCACGATTGGCCATCGGTTTCGCATAGTCCGGTCCTCCGTTCACCAGTTGCAGGTTTGGGATATTGGGCGCATGCCAATCCGGCTACGCCAGTTCGGGTTGGAGCGCCGCTCATACCCCTCCAGAGCGATGGCGCCGTCGTCTTACCGCCTCGCCCACACCCGAAATCAACAACCTGCCTGAACGGAAAAACCCGCCGAACAGAGGCCCATCCAGCCCCGATTCCACCGGCTTCAGGGCCGCCTCCATTCAATTGATGTAGGTTCGGAAGGCACGAAGGGGTACACGATGCCAGTAGACGAGACACGAAAGAATCTTGGCCCGGAGTTTTTCTGCCAATGATGTTGATTACAGGATCGGCTATTGCTGGGACTGCCCTCTTAGGTGTCAGTCGATTCGCGTCTATCGCGAAACGACTGACACCTTAGGCCCGACTCTCTATTACGAGCTTGCCCCCGCGCTCCCGATGGAGCGAAGTCATTGATGTCAACGATGCTGCGTAGAGCTTAGGTCCACGCAGCCGCCCGTGCCAGCTACAGACGTTTGGCCAGGGCGAGGGTTTCTTCGCGCAGCACATCCTTTGCCCCGAGAATTTCCACGCCAAGAATGCGCCCTTCGGCATCAAAGTCAATAATGATCTCGCCTTTCCGTCCGGGTGTCTTTATCGAATGCACCTGCGTCGACGCTTCGCCATCGCGGATTTCATCGACGAGCTGGACGTATGCGGCGTCGGCTTCTTTGTCATAGGTAATTTTCATCGGCTACCCCTTTGTCACCGTAATGATATTGCCAGTCCTGTTGTCAACGATGACCCGGATCCGGCTCGCGCCTGACCCTTGGGTAAAGACGGATGTCCCCTGGTTCCCGGCGGACCTGGCCTGCAGGGCGTCAAAGTAGGTCAGTGCCGTGGCCTGGTCCTTCGCTTCCATAACCGAAATAACCAGGTCGCCTTCGTCCAGGTGGTAGGTGCAGGTGAAGGTGCTGTCGGCCCAATTGTTGACTGTGTGGGTTTCCTCTTTCAGGTCCAGGATGGAGGTGAGCCGGTCCATGGGCTGGTCCCCGCAGACCATTTTCGCGGCCTCGCTCGGTCCCTCGACGGTGGGGTCGGGGGAGGAGTCCCCTTCGTTGTGGTGCCCGCCGCCGTGGCTGCCGGCTGCGGCCGTGTCACCTGATGGTGAAGTATCCGTTGGCGATGAGACGGTTGAGGTAGGTGCCGGCGCTGTTCCTGATGATCCGGTTGCAGCGGTGCAGCCGGTGAGCAGGAGGGTGGACAGGGCCAGAGAGGCCAGCAGGGGGTTGGGGTGTTTCATTCCTCGTCCGTCCTTGCCGCCGTCCAGATAAGGGGGACCGGCGGAGGGTTGTCAGGCTTTGAGTTTGGCGTAGATGACGTAGTTGTCATCGAAGAGTCCGGTGGCGGGGTCGTACCCGTCGCAGGTGATGAGCCGGAGCTCGGGGCCTGGTGTGTTGCCGTAGACCTCGAGGGTGGGGAAGCTGTTCTTGCTGTAGAGGGCCCCGCGGTCAACGGTGAACACAGCCGTGCTGCCATCGGTGCGGGAAACGCTGATCTCGTCACTGGTTTTGAGCTTTTGGAGGTCCGCGAAGACACCTTTGTTTCCGCCCAAAGCGTTGACGTGGCCCAGTATTACGGAGGGTCCGCGCTCACCAGGGGTGGGGGAGCCGCCGTACCAGGACGCCGGGGCGCCGTCGCCGGTGTCCTCGGGGACTTCCAATGACCCGTTCTCCCGCAACCCCAGATGCAGCAGGTCAGTGCGCACATCGATCACGGGGATACTCAGCGTGACCGGAGGCGATGCAGGCATCACCGGACCGGCCGGGGCCGCCGGGGTTCTCACCGGCAGGGAAGGCTGGGCGGTGGCTGCTGCTGCCGACGGCGGTACAGGAGCAGTGGCCGGTTGTGTGCCGGTGCCGCAGCCGGTCAGGGCCAGGGCCAGCAGAAGCCCGGCTGCCGTGATGGCCTTCAGACCTCCACGGCGGCCGGGCTTCATGTGTCTCACAGTGTTTAACCGATCAGCGGTGTTTAGGCTGTTGATTCTGCGGTGCGACGACGGACAACGTAAGCGCCGCCGGCCAAAGCGATGAGGGCCAGCCCCCCGCCGATGGCGAGTGCTCCGGTGTCGGTGCCGGTTTCCTGGGCGATGCCGGTTTCAGCGCCACCTGCGGGCATCTTCATCTGTCCGGCCGTCAGGGTTCCGCACAGAGCCGGCGACGTTGCTGCCAGGGGCAGTTCGGGGACGATGTCGGACTTGGCTGCCGCGCCGGCCGGGCTGAGGGTTGCCGGGTCAAGGCCATGGACGACGACGACGGCGGTGCCGGCTTCGAGGGCTGCCTTGGTCTCAGCATTCAGTTCGAACGTACGGTCAATCGTGTAAGCGGCGCCCTGGCCGGCGGCTTTGATGTCAAGGCCAGCCGCGGGGCTGGTGTCACCGCTGGTGGAGAGGGTGGTGACGATGCCGCCGTAGCTGGGTGCGCCTTCGGTGGTGGAGATGACCTGGTCACCATCCTTGTCGGCCGAAGGATCCGGACAGGTACCCTGCGCTCCACCGTGGATGTGCTGGACGTGCGGGTAGGGCATGTCCATGAACGTCGCGGGCATACCCGAAACGTTCAGCAGGACATGAGCCTGGTTGCCCGTGACGTGAAGTTCGATGGTGGCTGAACCGGAGCTGCCGTTGAGCTGGCCCAGGGTGGACTGGTAGGACTGGTCAGCGGCCATGGCCGGCGATCCAGAAAGGGCAAGTGCGGCCAAAGCGAGGGTAGGTACTGCCATAAAGCGGAGTGTCTTGTTCACTAGAAAATCTCCTCATACACGCGCGAGTGACGGTGACTCCCCAAGGAAGGGACACCAGTACTTCGAAGCAGACCATCCCACCGCTGAATGAGGATGTGTCTTATACCACAGTGTAGGGGCCTAAGGCCGGTGCGTAACCTTGAAAGGGTTCTTTATTTCGGGACTACTTTCGGGACGGTTGCGACCGTCATAGTGCTGATGGGCGCCTGCCCCGGGGTCGTATCCACGGTCCACGGCGGGTCTTTCGCTGCAGCAAAGCGAGGCCTGTCAGTGCCAGTCCGCCGGCTATGCTTCGGCGACCGCTGTCGCCGGTCGATCCACGCAGTATCAAGGCCGTCATCCGTGACGTCTGGCGGCGTTTGAGCTCAGAGGAATCCGGACCGGTCGTCAAGCCTTAGGTGCTGGGCTGCGGGCTCGAGCGCTACTGAGGGACTCCCGCAGCGTCTGGCTCCTCGGCGTACTCGTCGCGCGCGCTGATCAGCAGACCCAGCGCCGCGCCCACCACACACACGATCGCGGTGATCGAGAAGATCTCGCCGTACTGCAGGGCGTACGCCTCGCGGACCCGGCCGGCCTCGGCTGACAACCGTTCCGCGAGTGTGTCGCCGCCCGTACTGGCGGGCAGGCTGGCCAGATGCTGGTTGAACCGGTAGAGGCCCCATGCGCTCAGCGCCGCGATGCCGAGCAGCATGCCGATCATGCGGGCGAGCACAACCGCTGCCGACCCGATCCCGTGCTGGGCGGCGGGAACCACCCGAAGCGTCGCCGACGTCAGCGGGCCGATCACCAGGCCGAGACCGAGTCCGGCGATCGCCAGGTCGGTGTCCAGTGTCGGCAGGGTGAACAGTCCGAGATCATGTCGTGCCGTCAGCACATCCACGGGCCATTTCGAGATCAGCAGATAGCCCACGGCGGCGACGAACAGGCCGGTGAACGCGACGATCCGGTCGCCGATCCGGGTGGCCAGCCATCCGCCGAGTAGCGCCCCAACCGGCAGCGCGACGAGGAAGCGCAGCAGCAGGAGTGCGGCCTGGTTCTGGTCCTGACCCAGGACACCCTGACCGAACAGCTCGACGTTGACCAGCGTCACCATGAGCGCTGCGCCGGCGGCCATCGACGCGCCAATTGCCGCCAGGAACGGTCTGACGTGCACTCCCGCCGGTTCCAGCAGGCGGGTGCGGGCGAACCTCTCCCAGACGAAGAACGCGACGGTCGCCACGGCGGCGGCGATCAGCATCGGCATTCCCCAGCTGGGCAGCACCAGCTTGCCGTCGGGCTTGGGGTTGTAAAGCCCGATCACGGCCAGGCCCAGGGCGATGGCCAGCAGCAGACCGCCGAGCACGTCGACCTTCTGGGGATCATCGGTTCTCTGCCGGCCGGGCAGGCTGAAGTGGATCATCACCATCGCGATCACCGCAAGCGGCACGTTGACCCAGAAAACGGCCTGCCAGTGCTGGAACAGCCCGACCAGGACGATGCCGTACACCGGGCCGAGCACGCTGCCCAGTTCCTGTGCGGCACCGACACCGCCGAGCACAGCTGCGCGGTTGCGCGCAGCCCACAGTCCGGCGGCCAAGGCCATCGTCACCGGCAGCAGCGCGCCACTGGCGGCGCCCTGGAGAGTACGGCCGAGGACCAACACGGTGAGATCAGTCGACAGTGCCGTGACCACCGATCCGAGCGCGAAGCCGGCCAAACTGACCTGGATGAGCATCTTCCGCCCGAACCGGTCCGACGCCCGACCCAGTAACGGCATCGCCGCGATGTAGCCGAGCAGGTAGCCGGTGATGATCGGGGTGACCCGTTGGAGCTGATTCACTCCGATGCCGACGTCGAGCATGATGTCGGTCATGATCGTGACGACGACGTAGGTGTCGAGCGCGCCCAACAGCACTGCGAGACTGGCCGCGCTGATCGCGATGCGGCGGTTGGTCGACACCCGCCCGGTGGCAGGGGGCGGGCCCAGGATCACATTGCCGGTTTGTCGACGGTAACCGGTTCGCCCCACTTGGACAGGGTCATTGTGACGCTGTTACCAGGGCTGGGCTCCAACCGGGCCTGCATCAGCTCGCGGTTGCCGCCCTCAGAGATCCAGACGGTGCCAGGCACGGGTCCCGTCGCCCCGATCTGCGGGGAGATTTTGTTGACCGCGTCCGCGGTGACGTTGCCCGTGATGCGTACAGAGTCCACGCCCTCGACGGTCTCGCGGCCGTCGATCTTGGCATCGGAGAAGTTGGCGAGCACGTTGGCCAGCCCCACGTCGGGGTCCAGGATCGTCGCGACGTCGTAGATGTTGGATGCCGGCCCGAAGTTCGACAGGCGGCCTCCCGACGTGATCGCGGCCCAGAGGTTGCCGTCGGAGACCACGAACTCGACCCCTTTGAGCCGCTGGCCAAGGTGCATCATGTCGAGTGTGCCCTTGGCGGCGACCGCGGGAGTCTGTGTGAGATCGCCCTCGATGAACTCGACCGGCAATCCGGCGATCTGGCCCTCAACCGCGAGCTTGAGATGCGCGCTGGTCTGCCCCTTGGTGGTCTCACTCGACTCTTTCAACAGGGCAACGGGGTCGGGAGAGGCCTCCGGCGATGGGGAGGGGGAGGGGGCGGTGCACCCTGCAACGAGGGCGACGACGACGATGAGGGGCGCGAAGATCGCCCCAAGGCGGGCCTGCAGGGCTGCATTATACATGGATGCATCATACATGGCTGCATCATAGTGGGGGACCCCTAAGAGAGTGTTGCACTGAACCTTCCCCGTAAGGACACGTAGCGGGCCGTGCAGACGACTTCGGAAAATGACATAAAAAATTCCATACACACTCGATTTTTGTAGCGAAACTCAGTGCCGGTTTCTACGTGCCGGTTCTTCTGATGGTTGACGGGTATTGGTACATTTGGGCGCATGGGACATCTGTTGGTGTCACTTTCCGAGCTCGTCTGCACAAATTTCCATACTCGCTGCACAGCTGCGAAAGACATGGTCGACGACCTCACACTCCGTGAAGTGGAGCTCAGTATTGGCGGTTCCGCTGACGACCCGACTGACCCGGTCGGCAGGCTGCTGTTCAATTTGTTGGCGATAGTCGCTGGGTTCGAGGCGGACTTGATCCGTTCACGAACTCGCGAAGGGATGCAGGTCGCGAAAGCGGCCGGTCGGCTCCCGGTAAGCAGCCCAACCTGTCCAAGGCGCAGGACAAGCACCTGGTCGAGGTCTACCAGCGGGGCGAACACACCACTGCGCAGATCGCTGAACTCTTCAGCGTAGCGAGGTCCACGCTTTACCGGGCAATCGAGCGCTCCGGTGACACTGCCGCCTAAGTGTTCATTATGCAGAGGAGTGCGGAACAAATGGGCGCCTTGTGCGCGAGGAGTACGGAAAAGCCAGTGTTCACACTCAGCTGCACAACCCCGAAAATTCAAGGACCGTTGTGCAGACGACTTCGGAAAATGACAAGACAAAACGTTAGTCACCGCGGCTCTATGACTAGACGTGTCATTTTTCGAAGTCGTCTGCACGGAATTTCATAAGTCCTCTGCACTCGTCTCCGCTTGGAGTGATTTTCAACGTGGTCAGCGTCCTTGGACCTGTAAATAAGTGCTTGTGCTTTACCCGCAGTACGCACCTGTGCTGGCGCTGTGGACCAGTTTGGCGTACTTGGCGAGCACGCCCTTGGTGAACTTGGCAGGGAGGGGCTCCCAGCCAATCTTGCGGGATTCGAGTTCGGCCTCGTCGACCAGCAGGTCGAAGCTTCGGGCGGCGATGTCCACCCGGATCCGGTCGCCGTCCTTGACGAAGGCGATGGGGCCGCCGTCGACAGCTTCCGGTGCCACGTGGCCGATGCACAGGCCTGTGGTTCCACCGGAAAAGCGGCCGTCGGTGAGGAGCAGGACGTCCTTGCCCAGCCCGGCGCCCTTGATTGCGCCGGTGATGGCGAGCATTTCGCGCATGCCCGGGCCGCCCTTGGGGCCCTCGTAGCGGATGACCACAACGTCGCCGGCCTTGATCAGGCCCTGGTCCAGTGCGGCCAGGGCGCCCTGCTCACGCTCGAACACACGGGCGGTGCCTTCGAAGACGTCGGCATCGAAGCCGGCGCTCTTCACTACCGCACCTTCAGGCGCCATGGAGCCGTGCAGGATGGTGATGCCGCCGGTCTTGTGGATCGGGTTGTCCATGGCACGCAGGATCTTGCCGTCCAGGTCCGGCGGGTTGATCGCNGCGAGGTTCTCGGCAACGGTCTTGCCGGTGACGGTGAGGCAGTCGCCGTGCAGCAGCCCGGCGTCGAGCAGTGCNCGCATGATGACCGGCACACCGCCGATCTTGTCAACGTCAGTCATGACGTAGCGGCCGAACGGNTTNAGGTCACCCAGGTGCGGGATCTTGTCGCCGATGCGGTTGAAGTCCTCCAGGTTCAGCTCGACCTCTGCTTCGCGGGCGATGGCCAGCAGGTGCAGCACGGCGTTGGTGGAGCCACCGAAGGCCATGGTGACGGCGATGGCGTTTTCGAACGCCTTCTTGGTCATGATGTCCCGGGCGGTGATGCCGAGGCGGAGCAGGTTCACCACCGCTTCGCCGGACTTGCGCGCAAANTNATCACGACGGCGGTCTGCCGAGGGCGGGGCGGCCGAGCCGGGGAGGGACATGCCCAGGGCTTCGCCGACGCANGCCATGGTGTTCGCGGTGTACATACCGCCGCACGCGCCTTCGCCGGGGCAGATGGCCTTTTCGATGCGGGTCAGGTCTTCGAGGCTCATCTTGCCGGCAGCACAGGCGCCCACGGCTTCGAAGGCGTCAATCAGGGTGACTTCCTTTTCGGAGCCGTCCTCNAGCTTGACCCAGCCCGGCATGATGGAACCGGCATAGACGAACACGCTGGCCAGGTCCAGGCGGGCGGCAGCCATCAGCATGCCCGGCAGGGACTTGTCACAGCCGGCGAGCAGGACGGAGCCGTCGATGCGCTCGGCCTGCATNACGGTTTCCACGGAGTCGGCAATGACTTCACGGGAAACGAGCGAGAAGTGCATGCCTTCGTGGCCCATGGAGATGCCGTCCGAGACGGAGATGGTGCCGAACTGCATCGGGAAACCGCCGCCTGCGTGGACGCCTTCCTTGGCGCCCTGGGCCAGCCGGTTCAGGGAGAGGTTGCAGGGAGTGATTTCATTCCAGGAACTGGCAACGCCGATCTGGGGCTTGGCGAAGTCATCATCGCCCATACCCACAGCCCGGAACATACCGCGCGCGGGGGCGGCATGGATCCCGTCGGTGACGACCCGGCTTCGGGGCTTGATGTCCACTGATTGTGATGGTTGCATATCTTTCCTCCGGTGTTGATTTGAAGCTACGTATCGCCCTGAACGCGTTGGGCAATGGGACGCGTCCAGGTTTGGGCAGGGTCAAGGGTTGCAATATCCGCAAAAACGCGGGTCAGCGCGTGGTGGGTCGGTTACGTCGCGGGTGGAGCGGTGCCCGCAGGTGAGGCATCCATGAATCTCGGCGCGGGTCTCGCTCGTTGGCTCGCCGCAGCCCGTGCACGGGAGTCCTGCCACCCGCTCCACTTTCCAGAATCCCGGGGTGTCGCAGGACGGACATCTGGAGCGAAGTTTCTGTGCGAGGTTTTCGGCCGCGAGACGGATTGTTTCCATGCGCGTCGGATTGGCGTTGGCGCGCATGTCGGTCTCGAGAAAAACCTTGCCGTTGGCCGATCGGGCCAGCGCCCTCGAAAAAGCGAGCTCCAGCTCGGGCCAGGCGGCGATTCCTTTATGCATGCGGGGGTCGTGCTCGCCGTCCGGGCGAACGACCAGGTGGTGTTCGGGGAACTTCGATTCGCGGGCGAACGTTTGGGCCTCCGCCCAGTCCGCGGTCAGCAGGTGGAAGAAGTTCGTCTTGCCTTCGGCTGTTCCAACGACCTCCAGTTCGCGCTCACTGTCGATCCAGATCATGAGTTCGATGTTCCAGGGGAACATCCCCATGGCCGGATCCGGGCCAAACGAGCCCTCGTTGGCGATACCCAGCGGCAAACCCGACAATTCCATGCCCACCTGCGCCTTCTTGCGCGCAGCCTCGAGCTGTGAGCCGGCGCGGGGGACCTCGCGGGTGAAAGTACCGAGCAGATCCGTGTCGTAGCCCGTGACGTGTTCGAGCCGGCAGCCGAGCGCACGCTCGAGCACCGGGACGATCACCCGCTCCTTGCCATGCTGGGTAAGCAAAGAAATCCGTTCACCGGAATAGACGGAAGGCGGGGTTGAATTGCCGGACTCAGTGCTTATCACAACTGACCTTTCACTCCAGGGGGAACGACTGGGAACCGCAGGTTTGCGGGATGAGTGGCACATCCGGTGACGGCTGCTGCTCCTGCAATTCTCCTCGCCCCATGCCGACGTTTTCACAGCACACCAGTCATGTGCACGCGATGAGGTGGAAAAGTCCCTGTGGCCGTCCCGCAACCGCAGATGTTACGTACCAGAATACATGAAGTTTGTCTCATGAATCATATAGCGTGTATTAATAGGACTGTCGGCATACCGCTGGCGTCGAACGGATTACAGCCAAACGATGCAGGTATGGGCCGTTGACCGCGCTCCGATTTCACAACAGCCGGAAACGAACAAGAGAGTCACCGCATGATCGATCCCATCATCCTTTTCTTCCTGCTCGGTGCCACGGCGGGCCTGCTGCGTTCGGAGCTGCGTCTGCCGGCTGCGATCTACGAGTTCGTCAGCATCGTGCTGTTGCTGGCCATCGGCCTCAAGGGCGGTATCGAACTGGCCAGGCAGCCTTTCGGCAGCCTGCTGCCGCAAATGCTGGCCGTGGTGGCACTGGGGTTCTTCCTCTCACTGGCCGCCTTCCCCGTGCTGCGCTACCTGGGCCGTTTCAAACGCGCGGATGCCGCTTCCATCGCCGCCCACTACGGATCGGTGAGCGTAGGCACCTACGCGGTGGCCATCGCGTATCTTGGCAGCCGTCAGATCGCCTTCGAAGAACACATGCCGCTGCTCCTGGTACTCCTGGAAGTGCCGGCCATCATCGTGGGAGTTGTCCTCGCCCGGGGCCTCTCACGCGAAACCCGGTGGAGGTCGGTCGCCCACGAAGTGTTCCTGGGCAAAAGCATTGTGCTGCTACTGGGCGGGCTGCTCATCGGCTGGGCAGCCGGGCCGGACGGTTTATCGTCGATCGAGCCGCTGTTCTTCGATCTGTTCAAGGGGATCCTGGCCCTGTTCCTGCTGGAGATGGGGCTGATCACCGCGACCCAGATCGGAAGCCTGCGCCGGTACGGACCATTCCTGATGGCCTTTGGAATTGGCATGCCGCTTTTTTCCGCCCTGGTAGGGACCGGACTGGGCTGGGCCCTTGGACTATCCATCGGCGGCACCGCGGTTCTTGCGACACTGGCGGCGAGTGCCTCATACATCGCGGTCCCGGCGGCCATGCGCATCTCCGTACCCGAGGCCAACCCCACCCTGTCGCTGGCAGCCTCGCTGGGGATCACTTTCCCGTTCAATGTACTGTTTGGTATCCCGATCTACCATGCACTGGCCGTGTGGGCACACACATTCGCGAAAGGATAGGGCAGATGCAAAGCCATACACGCAAGCTATTGACAGTCATCACCGAAGCAGCACTCGAGGCCACCCTCACCCGTGACATCGACAGGCTCAATGCCCACGGATACACCATTACCGATGCCCGCGGAAAAGGCCACCGCGGCGTCCGGAGTGCGGGCTGGGACGCGAACAGCAACATCCGCATCGAGGTGGTGTGCGACGACCAGACAGCCGGCGCGATTGCCGACTACCTCCGGGAGCACTACTACCAGGACTACGCCATGATCCTGTTCGTGAGCGACATCGAAGTCCTGCGTCCGGAGAAATTCTAGACCCCGACGTACCGGGCCCGCACAGGATCCAGCGAAAGGCCTGAGCGCAGGGGCTTCAGCTGCGGGGACGCACCACCAGGACCGGACAGACCGCATGCCGGACACACTGGTCACTTACGGAGCCGAGCAACATCCCGGCAAGCCCGCCACGACCCCGCAATCCGACAACCAGCATGCGGGCGTTCCGTGAGATATCGATGAGGCTCTTGGCCGTGCCGGAGTGAACTGCCCTGTAGCTAATGGCGACCCTGGGATATTGGTCCACGATCATGCGTGCATCCCGCACGAGTTCCCCATGCACCGCCGCAGCGTACTCATCAAAGGACGACACGTATCCGAACTTCCACCCGGGTGGCTGCGGGGCGGTAGCGATGGACCAGGCCCGCACGATGACGATGACAGCGGCTGCCCGCAGCTGATCAGCAAGTCCAAGCGCCGTGTCCAAGGCATAATCTGCGCAGTAAGATCCATCATGCCCGACCACAATGCTGTTGCCTGGCGCCGGTTCCAACCCGTGACCCGGGCTTTCCCGGGTCACCGATGGTTCTCCTTGCCGAGGGACGCAACTGCACCGGGGGTCGGCCACCGGACGGCACCACGGCCGCGGCACAGGCGATCCAATGCTGCAGCCACACGGCGGGCCTGCCCCGATGCAGAGCCGCCGCCCCGGTAGGTCATCAGGACAGTTTCAAACGTGACCCCGGTATCGCCCAAGACCCGGCGCCCAAGACGGTCCAACCGGAGCACCTCCTGCGTCCTGTGCGCACTGACGGACCGAACCAGGGCGGCGTCGGTCGTGAAGCCCAAACGGGGCCGCACAAGAGCGATCAGCAAGTGGGCCCCAACGGCGCGCGCCTGCGGGGCCGCCGCTAGCAGAACATCGGCACCGTCCGACTCAGCGGCGATGACGATGAGATAGACCGGCACCGCGGAACCAGCTACGCCGGCGGGAACACCGCCCGGAAGCCTGGGCCCGGAACGCGCCTCTCGATTATTCAAGAGCGGGCTCCTTCCAAACCGCCGCCCGGCCGTGCCGCAGACACTCCAGCCGGCCAACCCCATCACCCCGTGCGGTAGCGTATGATTCAACCAATGAAATTAGATTAGCGAATTTCAGTTCAGGTGTCTATGATGCGGGAGGTGGGTTCAGGGACGAGGACCGCGAGGAGCTCGTCCAGTTCGTGACCGGCATCGACGGGATGGCGGAAGGGGCGGCCGGTGGCGACGGTGTAGCTGTTGCGCCGCCCGGTACGCGTCCTGGTGATATAGCCGGCCTCGACAAGCTCAGCTGCGATCTTCTGCGCCGCGCGCTCCGTCACACCCACCCGGGCGGCGACGTCGCGCATGCGGATCTGCGGGTCACGGGCGATGGTAAGAAGGACGTGGGCGTGGTTGGTGAGGAACGTCCACCGCGTCTCGCCGGCGGGCACGGCGGGCACGGCGGGTGTCCCTGAGTCAAAATCTTTGGTTGCCATTTCAAGGACAATAGTCGATCGGGCCTGCAGACGCCCGGTCGGCGGCAGGGAGCGCAGGGAAAGCAATCAGTCAGTTTCAGATGATGACAAGAAAGGCCACCAATGCTCGAAGTCAGTGCACTTCGCTGGATGCTCACCATCGGACTTATTCTCGGGCTGCTCGCCCTGGATCTTGGACTGGCTGCCGCTCGGCCGCACGCTGTCAAGTTCCTCGAGGCCGCAATTTCATCTTTGCTGTACATTGCCGTGGCCGTTGCGTTCGGACTGGTCTTCGCAGTACAGGTGGGCTGGGACTACGGCGCGGAATACTTCGCCGGCTACATCGTCGAAAAAAGCCTATCCATCGATAACCTCTTCGTCTTCGTGATCATCATGTCGACCTTCGCCGTGCCCGAGAAGTACCAGCAGAAGGTCCTGATCTTCGGAATAGCAATGGCCCTGGTCCTGCGGGCGATCTTCATCGCCCTGGGTGCAGCACTGCTCCAGCTGTTCTCCTTCATGTTCCTGATCTTCGGCCTGGTCCTGATTGTGACGGCTGTGCAGCTTTACCGGCACCGCAACGCCGACCCGGATGTCCATGACAACGTGCTGGTCCGTGTGGCCCGCCGCGCGCTCACCGTCACAAAGGACTACGAGGGCGGCAGGATGTTCACGCGCAGCGCCGGACGCCGGGCAGTGACGCCCCTGTTCATTGTGCTGCTCGCAATCGGCAGCACAGACCTGCTGTTCGCGCTCGACTCAATCCCGGCCATTTTCGGCATCACCGCCGAACCCTACATTGTCTTCACCGCGAACGCCTTCGCCCTGCTCGGGCTGCGGGCACTGTTCTTCCTCGTCAAGGGGCTCCTGGACCGCCTGGTCTACCTCTCCACCGGCCTGGCGCTCATCCTGGCATTCATCGGCGTGAAACTCGTCCTGCACTGGGGCCATGGCCTCGACGGCCGGGTACCGGAAATCAGCACCAACACCAGCCTCATCGTCATCGCAGCCGCCCTGACAGTGACCACCATCGCAAGCCTGATCAAAGTCCACAGAGACCCCACAGCCCGTGCCCACGCAGGATCTCTCACAGCGGAGGATACTTCCGACTCCGACCGGTCCGGCTGACCAGACATTTCTAGGCTTTAAGCAGCTTTGCGCCGTCAGGGCGTAGTTCCCCGTTGGGTGTTACGTGCCGGTACAGGGTCTGGCGGGTGACGCCGAGTTCGGCGCAGAGATCGCTCACTTTTGTATCGGCCTTCCCCATGGAGGCCATAGCGAGCCGGAGCTTTGCGGGGGTCATCTTGAACGGGCGTCCACCCTTCCGGCCACGCGCACGCGCGGAAGCTAGGCCGGCCAGGGTGCACCCCATTTACGCGACTGTAGTACTAGGACACCGCTGCCGGGCTGGCAAGCCTCTAACGACTATCATTGAATGGAAGAGAAGGCGACAGTACGGGGGAGTCGATCGTGGCCAATTCTGGATCCGGCGATTCTGTGGTGGACCGTGTGGTCCGGGTCATCGCGGCCTTCCCGGAGGGGGTCACCGGTCTGCAGCTGTCCGAACTCGCGGAGCGGGCGGAGCTGCCCCTGAGCAGTGCGCATCGGCTGGTCCGGCAGCTCGCGGACCACGGATTCCTGGACCTCGGTGCCGGCGGGAACGTGCGCATGGGGCTGCGGCTGTGGGAGCTCGTCAACCGTAATGCGCCCACACTGGCGCTCCGTTATGCTGCCCTGCCGTTTATGGAGGACATCCAGCAGGTCCTGAAGCAGAACGTGAATCTGGCCGTGCTGGATGGCTGGGAAGCGCTCTTTGTGGAGCGGCTTTCGCGTCGTGGTTCTGTGGCCAACCGGGCCCGGGTTGCCGGGCGCATGCCGGTCCATATCTCCTCCGCCGGTCTGGCGTTGATGTCCCATCAATCGCGTGAGCTGCAGGCCGAGTACCTCGGGCAGTTCAGCGACCAGCGCGGCGAGGTGAGCGTCGGCGTCGTACGCCAACTGCTTGCTGAGACCGTGAAGCAGGGCTACGCGCAACTGGCCGGCGTGGTGGACCCTGATACCTGGGGCATCGCGGTGCCTGTCATGGACGGCAAGCGCCGCACGGTGGCTGCACTGGGGGTTGTGGTCCCCTTGGCAGAGATGCGGCTTCAGGCCCTGGTGCCCGCCCTTCAGACGGCGGCGCGGGGGATCGGGCGCCAACTCGGCGCCATGCCGAACGACTGAACCCGTCTTCCATTCAACGGGATTCTTGTAACGCCTTTCGTTCGGCTTGGGTGACACTGGTGGCAGAAGCCCACCGCACCCGCGGCGCCGACGCCGCCGGGCCCGCAACGAAGCGAGGAACACCATGGCACGCACCACCATCACCACCCAAGTCGCCATCATGGGCGCAGGCCCTGCCGGCCTCATGCTCTCTCACCTGCTCGCCACGCAGGGCCTTGAATCGATTGTCGTGGAGATCCGCAGTCGCCACGAAATCCAGAAAACCGTCCGCGCAGGCATCCTGGAACACGGCACGGTGAACCTGCTGGTGGACTCCGGCGTTTCGGACCGTGTGCTGCGCGAAGGCGACCGCCACGATGGCATCGAGCTGCGCTTCAACGGGGAGAGCCACCGGATCGACTTCAAGGACCTCGTGGGCGAGTCCGTCTGGCTCTATCCGCAGACGGACGTGTTCGCAGATCTCGCCGCGCGTCGGGCCGCCGACGGCGGCGACGTCCGCTACAGCGTCACGGACACCTCCGTTCAGGACCTCGAGGGCAAGCCGAAGGTCTGGTTCGCTGATGCCGACGGCCAGGAATTCGAGATTCAGGCGGACTTCCTTGTGGGTGCCGACGGTTCCCGAAGTTACTGCCGGCGCCAGGTACCGGAGGCCTTGCGGATCCAGTATTTCCATGAGTACCCGTTCGCCTGGTTCGGCATTCTGGCTGAGGCTCCGCGGAGCTCGGATGAGCTGATCTACGCCAACTCCGCGCACGGCTTCGCCCTGATCAGCCAGCGCACCGAGAAGGTCCAGCGGATGTACTTCCAGTGCGACCCCAAGGAAAACGTGGCCGAGTGGGAGGACGGGCGCATCTGGTCCGAGTTCGGCAAGCGTGTCAACGGGAACGGCTTCGAACTAAAGGAGGGCCCGGTCCTGGAAAAGATGGTCCTGCCGTTCCGCAGCTTTGTGCACACGCCCATGCGTCACGGCAACCTTTTCCTGGCCGGCGACGCCGCCCACACCGTTCCGCCCACCGGTGCCAAGGGCCTCAACCTCGCCATCCACGACGTCAAGGTGCTGTTCGAAGGCCTCGACTCGTTCTACTCCACCGGCTCCACCGCGCTGCTTGACTCCTACAGCGACCGTGCCCTGGAACGGGTGTGGAAGGCCCAGCATTTCTCTTACTGGATGACGTCCATGCTTCATACGGTTCCTGGCGCCGGCGACTTCGACCGCGCCCGCCAACTCGGCGAGCTGCACTCCGTGGTCTCCTCCCGGCACGCCAGAGCATACCTGGCAGAGTCCTACACCGGCTGGCCGGGCGCGCTCTGAGCCGCGCGGACCGCTTCGTGGGTCTCCTATGGGAATTCCTGCTGGACAAGCCCTGCTCTCCTTCATCGCATAACGGCGGCCACCGCGCCGATCTCGACGAGTGCGCCGGGCACGCCCAGCCCGGCGACAAGTGCCGCGGTCACCAAAGCCGGTTCGTCGGACGCGAGTTCGGATGCGACCGCGCCGTACCCTGCTGCGAGGTCGATGCCATCGACGAAGAGCACAGTCCACTGCACGACGTCGGCGAGGGTCGCGCCGGCCGCGGCGAGAGCGGTCCGCGCGTTCTCGAGGGCGCGGACAGACTGGACGGCCACGTCGCCCTCTCCAACGAGTGCACCGTTGGGGTCGACGGCGTTCTGGCCGCCGACGTAGATGGTGGTGGCGCCGGGTGGCACGATGGCGACGTGGCTGAAGGCCGGGCTCGAGACGAGGCCTTGGGGGCGGATGCGCTGTATGGATGCCATGCCTGTATGGTCTCACCGACCGTCGGCGGGGGGAGGCCTCTTCGATGGACGTATCGGCTGTGAAAGGAAAGAATATGATGGAGCATTTTTTGATCTCACCCCCCAGCGCCTGCGGCACGCCCCTGGGCCATTTGCGCCCGGGCTGACGGTGATGACCGCGCTATCAAATGGGGCTCCCGGTGGCGGGCCGGCGCCCGCTCGCTGCACCACTGCTACCGGTAAAAGCAAATAGACGCAGAGTATGACGGCGGGGATCCTCCGCCGTCGTACTCTGCTGTCGGGCGCCGATGCAGCCCGGCCGCAACCTCCGGATCAGTAGCATCGGGCCAGGACGAAGACGTCCACATAGGCAGCAAGGAGTATTGAATGACGAGAATGCTGATTATGGGTCCGCCCGGCTCCGGCAAGGGGACGCAGGCGGAACGGATTTCGGAACGCCTCGGCGTTGTGGCCATTTCAACCGGCGATATCTTCCGCGCCAACGTCAAAGGCGGAACGCCACTGGGTTTGGAGGCCCGGAAGTACATGGATAACGGAGACTTCGTGCCGGACAGCGTCACGAATGAGATGGTGCGCAACCGGCTCAGCCAGGACGACGCCAAGGAGGGATTTCTGCTGGACGGCTACCCTCGCACGGTCGCGCAGGTGGACTACCTCGACGGAATCCTCGCTGCCGGCGAACAGAAACTCGGCGTGGTCCTGCAGTTGACCGCGGTCGACGAGGAACTTGTCTCGCGCCTTTTGGGCCGGGCCAGGGAAACGGGCCGGAGCGATGACAACGAGAGCGTCATCCGTCACCGGCTGGACCTTTACCACCAGCAGACGGAGGCCGTGGTGGCCAGGTATGCCGGCCGCGGGATCCTTGCCGAGGTGGACGGGATGGGCGGGATCGAGGAAGTCACAGACAGTGTCATGGGCAGGATCGACGACGTGCTGAGCGCGCCCGCCCGCGGACTGTAGGAGGCGCAACAGCGTGTGAACGACGGCGGTCCCTCCCGCCGTCGTTCGCCCGTGGGCGACTCCGAATGATACGTCCCGGCCTGTCTGGACCTGATTCGACGTCCGCCCGGTACTGGCCCGGCCTGAGGTCGACGGCGGGTCCCGGCGATCGAGTTGGTCGAGATCCTGGCCATGTTCAGTAGCTGGCGGGAGTTTCGCCGGCACCAGTCGGGATGTATTCGGCGGCGAGTGCTTCGGAGCCGCGGGCCAGGAGGGCGACGTCGGCGCCCACGAGGATGAAGGCGGCCCCTGCCGCCAGGTAGTGGCGGGCGGTGTCGGGGTTGAAGGCGTTGACGCCGGCGGGTTTCCCGGCGGCTGTAGCGGCGGTAAGGCAGTGTTCGACGGCGGCGCGTACTTTGGGGTGTTCCTGCTGTCCCAGTAGGCCCATGGAGGCGGCGAGGTCGGATGGTCCGAGGAAGATGGCGTCCACACCGTCCACGGCCAGGATTTCCGCGACGGCTTCGACGGCGGCAGCGGATTCGATCTGGACGGTGAGGCTGATGTTTTCTGACGCGCGGGCGAGATAGTCCGGGATACGGTTCCAGCGTGAGGCCCGGGCGAGGGCGGACCCTACGCCGCGGACGCCGTGGGGTGGGTAGCAGGTGGCGTCGACTGCGGCTTGGGCTTCGGCAACAGAGTTGACCATGGGAATCAGCAGGTTCTGCACTCCAATGTCGAGGTACTGCTTGATCAGCACGGTGTCGTTGACCGGCGGCCGGACCAGCACCTGGACCGGGTAGCCGCTAACGGCCTGCAGCTGCGCCAGGATGGATTCGAGGCTGTTGGGGCTGTGTTCGGCGTCGACCAGGAGCCAGTCCAGGCCGGATCCGGCGCACAGTTCGGCGATGAGCGGGCTGCCGGAGCAGACCCACATTCCCGCCAGGGGGCGATTGGCCGCTGCCAGCGCATCGCGGAAGGTGTTGTCCGGTTCTATTCGAAGCGGCATGTGATGGCTCCCAGGGGTCCGTAGTCGGCGTGGACGGTGTCGCCCTTGGACACCCACAGTGGGCGGGTGAAGGACCCGGCGAGGATGATGTCCCCGGCTTTCATACTGTCCCCGTGGGCGGCTATCTTGTTGGCGAGCCAGTGCACCCCGTTGGCGGGGTGGTCCAGGACGCCGGCGGCCACGCCGGTCTCTTCGACGGTCTGGTTTTTGTAGAGGATTGCCGAGACCCAGCGGAGGTCGACGGCGTCGGGCTTGACCGGGTTGCCGCCGATCACCATGGCGCCCATCGCGGCGTTGTCCGCGATGGTGTCCACGATGGTCCGGCCCTCCATTTCGATGCGGGAGTCCAGGATCTCCAGGGCCGGGACCACGTAGTCGGTCGCGTCCAGGACGTCGAAGATGGTGCAGCCGGGTCCGGCCAGGTCCTTCTTCAGCACGAACGCGAGCTCCACTTCCACCCGTGGATGGGTGTACTGGTCCCATTCCACCGAGCAGCCGGTGTCCAGCACCATGTCATCGAAGATGGCGCCGTAGTCCGGTTCGGTGATGCCGGTGGCGGCCTGCATGGCCTTGGACGTGAGGCCGATCTTGCGGCCCACGAGTTTGCGTCCGGCGTCCTCGTTCCGGCGACGCCACAGCTGCTGGACAGCGTAGGAGTCCTCCACGGTCATTTCCGGGTAGCGGGCGGTGAGGCGGGGGACGGGGGTGCGGGTCCGGGCGGCCTGCAGGAGTTCATCGGCGATGGCCTCAATCGTCTTCGCGTCCAGCATGGCTACAACTGCGCCCCTAGCTTGAAGCCCTTTTTCTGTTCAACGGCGCCGGCGCCTTCTCCTTCTGTTGTTCGCGTGTAGGAGAAGCCGTCGGCGCCGACAGTGACGGCCATTTCGGAGGCGTCGGTGCGTTCGATGACGGGCTGGGGGTTGCCGTCCAGGTCCAGGACCAGGGAGGCCTCGGTGTACCAGGACGGGACGACCGGGTTGCCCCACCAGTCGCGGCGCTGGTTGTCGTGGACGTCCCAGGTGATGGTGGGGTTGTCCGGGTCGCCGGTGTAGTAGTCCTGGGTGTAGATCTCGATGCGGTGCCCGTCGGGGTCCAGGATATAGAGGTAGAAGGCGTTGGAGACGCCGTGCCGGCCGGGCCCGCGTTCGATCCGATCGCTGATGCGCAGGGCGCCCATCTTGTCGCAGATCTGGATGATGTTGTGCTTCTCGTGCGTGGCGAATGCGACGTGGTGCATGCGAGGGCCGTTGCCGCCGGTCAGGGCGGTGTCGTGGACGGTCTGTTTGCGGTGCATCCACGCAGCGTACGTGACGCCGTCGGAGTCCTGGATGTCCTCGGAGACGCGGAAGCCGAGGTCTTCGAGGTATTTGCGGCCCTTGGGGACGTCCGGGGTGACCTGGTTGAAGTGGTCCAGGCGGACCAGTTCACCGGCGGAGTAGAGGTCGTAGCGCTGGGTGAGGCGCTCGACGTGCTCGGTCTCGTAGAAGAATTCGTAGGGGAATCCCAGCGGGTCCTCGACGCGGACGGAATCGCCGATGCCCTTGGTGAAGCCTTCCTTGCGGCGCTCCACCCGGCAGCCCAGTTCCTTGTAGTAGGCCTCGGCGGCGTCCACTTCGGCGGGGGACTTCACCCGGTAGGCGAAGGCGGCGACGGCGGCGATGGGTCCCTTGCGGAGCACCAGGTTGTGGTGGATGAACTCCTCCAGGGAGCGGAGGTAGATGGTGGTCTCGTCTTCTTCGGTGACGTGCAGGCCCAGGAGATCGACGTAGAACGCGCGGGACGTGGCGAGGTCGGTGACCACAATTTCCATGTAGGCGCAGCGGACAATGTCCGGGGCCGGGACCGTGGGGGTGGGAACGAAGTTGGTCATCGGGTTCTCTCTTCTTTGAAAGGGTTTTAGGGGAAGGGTTAGCTGTCGCCGGCTGCCGCGGCATCGTCAATGCTGCCGAATTTTGGTGTGTGGACCGTACCGAGGCTGATGTGCACGGCTTGCTGGTCGGTGTAGAAGTCGATGGAGCGGTAGCCGCCTTCGTGGCCCAGGCCGGAGGCTTTCACCCCGCCGAACGGGGTGCGGAGGTCTCGGACGTTGTGGCTGTTCAGCCACACCATGCCGGCCTCGACGTTCTGGGAGAAGTTGTGGGCGCGGGTTAGGTTCTGGGTCCAGATGTAGGCCGCGAGCCCGTAACGGGTGTTGTTCGCCAAGGCGAGGGCCTCCTCATCGTTCTCGAACGGGGTGATCGCGACGACGGGACCGAAGATCTCCTCCTGGAAGATCCGCGCGTCCGGGGCGACGTCGGCGAACACGGTGGGTGCGATGTAGTTGCCTTCCGGGAGGTGGCCGGGGCGGCCGCCGCCAGCCAGGAGCCGGCCTTCGGACTTGCCGATCTCCACGTAGGAGGCCACCTTCGCATAGTGCTCAGGGTGGACCAGGGCACCCACTTCGGTCTTGGGATCGTGCGGGTCCCCGACCACGATGTTCTTGGCCCGGGCGGCGTACTTTTCGCAGAACTCCTCGTAAATGGCGCGTTCGACGAGGACCCGGGAGCCCGCGGTGCAGCGTTCGCCGTTGAGGGAGAAGACACCGAACAGGGCGGAGTCGATCGCGGCGTCGAGGTCCGCGTCGGCAAACACCACGCAGGGGGATTTGCCGCCGAGCTCCATGGACAGGCCCTTAAGGTTTGTTGCAGCGTTGCGGAAGATCGTCTGGCCGGTGGTGGTTTCGCCGGTGAAGGAGATCAGCGGGACGTCCGGGTGCTTGACCAGGGCGTCGCCGGCTTCCTCGCCCAGGCCGTTGACCAGGTTGAAGACACCGTCCGGCAGGCCGGCGTCCTTGAAGATCTGCGCCCACAGCGAGGCCGAGAGCGGGGTGAACTCGGCCGGCTTGAGGACCACGGTGTTGCCCGTGGCCAGGGCCGGGGCGAGCTTCCAGGACTCGAGCATAAACGGGGTGTTCCACGGCGTGATGAGCCCGGCGACGCCGATCGGCTTCCGGTTGACGTAGTTGATCTGGGCGCCCGGGACCTTCATGGCGTCATCGAACTGGGCCACGATCAGGTCCGCGAAGAACCGGAAGTTCTCCGCCGCCCGCAGCGCCTGGCCCTTGGCCTGGGTGATGGGCAGGCCGGTGTCGAAGGTTTCCAGTTCGGCGAGGCGTGCTTCCTGGGCCTCGACGGCGTCGGCAATTTTGTTCAGGACGCGGGCACGCTGCCGCGGCTTCATCTTCGGCCACGGGCCGCTGACGAACGCTTTACGGGCGGCGGCGACAGCGAGGTCGATGTCCTCTTTCTGGCCGGCCGCGGCAGTGGCGTAATTCCGGTTGGAGACTGGGTCCAGGACATCGAAGGTCCTGCCACCCACGGAGTCAACGAACCGGCCGTTGATGTAGTGCTGGATGTGCGTGGGAAGGTCCTGCGGAACGTAGTGGGTGGTGGTAACAGGAGCAGTGAACGTCATTGTTGTCTTCCTAACTGATCTTGCAACGCGGGGTCACTTACGGCCCATGCGGGGGCCGCTAACGGGCGCTAAGTGACCCCGCGTTGCTTTGTGGGAGGGGCTGAGCCTGGGCGAGGTAAGCATCCAGGGTGGCGGATCGGTGCCGGCGGGCGGACTTCTCGATCACGTCCGCGTCTGCGCCGGCTTCGAGGAGCCGCAGCAGCGCTTCGTGCTCGTCCACCGATTCGTGGGCACGGCCGGGAACGAACCGGAACGTCGAAGACCGCAGTGAGGCGAGCCGGTTCCAGCCCCGGTGGACCAGGTCCAGGATGTGCGGGTTGGGGCACTGCTCAAAGAGGATGCTGTGGAAGTCCTGATTCAGCCGCGTGAAGCGGACGGGATCGAAGTGCTCCAGGCATTCGCGCATGTCCCCGTTCACGGCCCGGGCGCGGGCGATCGCCACGGAATCGATCAGCGGCGCGGACAACGCGGTGGCAGCGCCTTCGACGATGCTCAGAGTCTGCATGGTGTAGAGGTACTCGGTGGGATCGATGCCGGCCACGGTGGCGCCGACGTTCCGCTCGAACGTCACCAGCCCTTCGGCTTCGAGGCGCCGGATTGCTTCACGGACCGGGACCACGCTGACGCCCAGGTCTTTGGCGATGGCGGCCAGGACCAGCCGGTAGCCGGGGGAGTACGTCCCGTCCACGATCCGGGCCTTCACGGCCGCGTAGGCCTGTTCGGACTTGCTGGCCGTCGCCCCGGTTTCGGACGCGATTCCCGCTGCGGTGGCCGTTTCAGTCATTGGCTGTGCCTGCTTTCCATGGCTTCCCAGGCCTTGTACCGGGCCTGCCATACCTCGTTCATCGGGTACAGGCCGTCCACGCTGTTGCCCTGTGCCACCATTTCCGCGATGAACGTCTCCTCGCGCTCCTGGCTGATGGAGTCGTCCGCGAGCTCCCCGGCGAGGGCCGGCGGGATCACCAGGATGCCGTCGGCGTCAGCCACGATGATGTCCCCCGGCTGGACGGTGGTGCCGCCGCAGGCGATGGTGATGTCCGTGTCCCAGGGGATGTGCCGGCGGCCCAGCACGGCGGGGTGCGGATTGGCGTAATAGGTCGGCATGTCCATGGCGGCCACGGCGGAGAAGTCCCGGACGCCGCCGTCGGTGATGATCGCCGCAGCACCCCGGACCTGGGCGCGCAGGGCCAGGATGTCACCGATGGTGCCCGTGCCTTTCTCGCCGCGCGCTTCCATGACCAGGATCTCGCCCTCGTTCACGGAATCGATAGCCTTCTTCTGGGCATTGAAGCCGCCGCCGTGGGTTTTGAACAGGTCCTCGCGGTTGGGCACATACCGCAGTGTCCGGGCCAGGCCCACGATCCGCTTTTCCGGGTGGGTGGAGGTCAGGCCGTCGATGCTGACGTTGTTCAGGCCGCGCTTGCGCAGCTGGGAGGACAGCGTGGCGGTGCAGACGCTTTCCAGCTTCGCTTTCAGCTCCGCAGTCAGGACATGCCCGACGGCGGCGCTTTCGTCAGGTGAAAGGCCCGCCGCTTTCCGCGAACCATACGCTTCCTCCCGCTGCAAATCATCAGCCTTGGGCCGGGCGCCGAAGTCAGCAAACGGCGTCATACCTTCCTCCACCCGGGTGGACAGGCGGCCGGTAGTGAGTGCAGCGCTGCCGGCGGCGTCCGTCGTCGTACTCACTTCAACCTCGACGACATCGCCCGGCTTGGCCACGGAGGCGCCGGCCGGGGTGCCGGTCAGGATGATGTCGCCCTCCTCGAGGGTGAGCAGTTGGGACAGATCCGCCACCAGCCGCGCGAACGGGAAAAGCAGGTCCTCCGTATTGTCATCCTGGACCAGTTCGCCGTTGTGCCAGGTACGGATCCGCAGTTTGGCGGGGTCCACGGCGTCTGCAGGGATCAGCCCGGGGCCGATCGGGGTGAAGCCATCGCCGCCTTTGGACCGGAGGTTGGAACCCTTGTCTGCGTAGCGGAGATCGTAGACGCCAAGGTCATTGCTCGCGGTCACCCACTCGACGTGGCTCCAGGCATCCTCCAGCCCGACCCGCCGGGCGGGTTTGCCGATGACCAGCGCGATCTCGCCCTCAAAACCTAGCAGTTCACAGCCGGCCGGACGCTCCACAACGGAAGGGGCATCTGCCGAACCGAACGCCAGGGAGGACGGCGGCTTCAGGAAGTAGGAAGGCTGCCCCGGCGTGCGGCCGCGCTGCGCTGCCCGGCTGGGGTAATTGACGTGCACCGCGATGACCTTGCGGGCCGCGGCCAGGGTGTGGTCGGTGACCTGTTCCAAAAACTACTCCTCATCGAGTACGAAATCGTATACGAAGCAATATTCCAGATAACTCGGGCGGCGTCAATGGGCGTGTCCTTTGCATGGCCTTGCCGGTCAGTGGAGGCGCGCGGTAAGGCACGCTCGCCGCGGAGTCGCTGCGGCAGGGGTTCGCCTGCACAATCTGGCCACCGCCGTCAGCGGTTTGAAGCTGGTGACGGCCAACGGCGCCTCCGGCTGCCTCAAAACCGAGGGGCCCCAGTCCCGGCTCATTGAGCTGGCCGGGAAGTGGCCCGCCAACTGAGCTGTCTGGGCATCAACCTGCGTAACGCAGTCAATACGGTCAACCCGGACGCCATTCTCCTCGATGGGTTCCTGGGCATTCTGCACGCACTGTCGACTGAGACGCTGGACGGCATGCTCCGCACCCAGGCCCTGGACGAGGTGGCGGGCCCGGCAAAGATCTACCTTGCCGCGACGGAGCGCTGAGCGCGCCTTTGGGCGGCGCCTCCCCGTGGGCGAGCGTGCCCCGGGTTAGTGCTAACGGCGCTGCTGTCGGTATCGACCGCGGCCATAGAATGTTGGACACCACCTTGTCTTCCACCGAAGGGTCCCCCGCATGGGCAACACCATTGACCGACGCCTGCCACGCCTGGAAGACGTGGCAGCGCGGGCCAAGGTGTCCCACCAGACGGTCTCGCGTGTCATCAACAACCACCCCAATGTCAGCAGTGCCACCAGGGAAAGGGTGCAGGCTGCCATTGCGGAACTCGGCTACCGGCGCAATACCGCCGCCAGAAGCCTGGTCACCCGGCGGTCGCAAACCATAGGTGTGCTCGCGGCCGAAATGGGGCAGTACGGTCCTGCCAATACTCTTCTGGGAGTCCAGCAGGCTGCCCGGGAAGCTGGCTACTTTGTGAGCATCGAGGCCATCAAGGAGGCCGGGGCGGGTGCCATCTCGGACGCCGTCCGCCATCTCACGGACCAGGGCGCGGACGGGATAATCGTCATTGTGCCCCACGGCGGTACCGTTCAGGCGCTGGAGGGCTTGACCCTGGACGTTCCCGTGATCCTTGTGGGTGCGCCGGGTGGGGGGCTCTTCAGTGGAGCGTTGGTGGACCAGAAGCTTGGCGCGCGCCTGGCGGTCTCGCACTTGATCGACTTGGGCCACCGCCGGATCGGCCATATTTCCGGGCCCCAGGACTGGGTGGACGGCAGGTCACGTGCCGAGGGATGGGGTGATCGGCTCCGCGAAGCCGGCCTGCCTGACGACCTTTTGATCGAAGGCGACTGGAGCGCCGGCAGCGGGTACCGGATCGGCCGGCAGCTTGCCGCTGAGCGCACAGTGACGGCCCTGTTTGTGGGCAACGACCAGATGGCCCTGGGCCTGCTGCGCGCTTTTAGCGAAGCGGGGGTCCGCGTGCCCGACGACGTCTCCGTGGTGGGCTTCGACGACCAGCCTGAATCGGGCTACTTCACGCCGCCGCTGACCACCGTGCGCCAGGACTTCGAGGAACTCGGCCGGCGCTGCATGAATGTCATGCTGGGCGCCCTTGAGGGCGGCGGGGGCGCAGGCACCATCGTGGTGGAGCCGGCGCTCGTGGTCCGCAGCAGCACGTCCGCCCCCGGCTGATCCCTTCCTGATCCTCCCAGCCACCATCCGGCACTTGACGTTCCATTTGTTAGCGCTCACAATTGATGAAGGCCGCTAAGTAGCCGGCTCCCTATCGGAGGACTTTTATGGACGTCACAGTGGACGGTACAGAAGGTACAGACAACTACGTTATTGGTGTGGGGTACCGGACGCTTTCGGAGCGGGCTGTTGTGGTCCGGGTGCGTGAGCTGCTGGCCATCGACGAGGGGACCACCATCAAGCTGTTCAAGAAGGAACTGGCGTGGAACGCCGCCTACTACAAGCTGGCCGGCGGCCTGTGAACGGCCTCGAAATTCAGCTCGTCTCGGGGGACTACGCCGCCGCCGTTGTCCAGCGCGGAGGCGCCCTGCGGCGGCTGGTCTACCAAGGCCGGGATTTGGTGGTGCCGTTCGACGCCGGTGCGCCCATCCCTGACTACCGGGGGATCATCGCCGGGCCGTGGCCCAACCGGATCGCCGATGGCATCTACCGCTTTGCCGGCGTCGAGCACCATTTGCCGATCAACGAACCCGAGCGGGGCACCTCACTGCACGGGCTCGCCTTCGACCGTTTGTGGACCGTTGAACGCAGTGATGCCGACGCACTGAGCCTGTCCTGTGAGATCGCGGGGGCCGCAGGATATCCGTTCCACCTTCGGCTCCTTCTCGATTACGAGCTGGACGAGGCCGGGCTGCACACCACGGTCACGGCAAGCAACATCGGCTACGAGGCGGCCCCTTACGGCGTGTGCCCGCACCCCTATCTGCTGGCCGGACCTGCGCCCTTGGATGAGTGGGAAGTCCAGATCCCCGCGGGGTCGTTCCTCGAGGTAACGCCGGACCGGCTGCTGCCGGTCACCACGCAGACGGTGCAGGGCCATCAGTTTGATTTCCGTGCGCCGAGGGCAATCGGCGCCACACAGATCGACCACTCCTTCACCGATCTTGAGTTCGACGACGGCGGCCGCACGCAGCTGATTGCCAGGGACCCTGGCGGAACCGGAGTAGGCATGGCCTGGGACCGGGCCTGCCCTTGGCTGCAGGTACATACCGCAGACAAGCCTGCTCCCGCGGCAAACCGGCTGGGCCTGGCGGTTGAGCCGATGACCTGTCCACCGGATGCCTTCAACAGCGGCCAGGACCTCGTGCAGCTGGGGCCGGGCAGCAGCCACCAGGCCGGCTGGAGCATCTTCGCCGCCTGATGTCTGATGCCTCGTGGTTGTGGCGTTGACACGCGCTCAAGCGGCCGCCCCGGCGTGTGCCGGTGTCCTGAGGGTGGACGGAATCTCCCACAACGAATTTCCAGGGTGTGGAGGACCCAGCGCAGATCGTGATCCTGGAGCGCAGGACCATCCAAACCCTCGAGGTTACGGCGGACGCCTGGGTTCTCAGCCCTGAGCTGTAGCCACTACGCGTTCACCGTTGAAGTATTCGAGGTGCCAGCCCTCGGTGGCATGGTGGTGGGCCAGATTCAACACCGCGTTGTCGATCCTGTGCAGGGTGCGGCCGATAGCGCGGTTGAGGCTGACCCGTAGGAGCGTGCCGTGGGCGACCACCAGGACGCGGCGGCCGGGGAATTCATGGGCCAGTGCTTCCAGTGCCCCCAACCCGCGAGTGGCCGCGTCATCCTCGGTTTCGGCGCCGCGGTAACCGCCGGGGATGCGCACGGCCTCCAGCTCGAGGCCGGCCTGCAGGCCCTCGGCCTGTCCGAAGCTGCGTTCGGCGAGCGACGGAATATGCCGGGTAACGCTCAGCCCCAACCCGTCTGCTATCACCTTGGCCGTTTCCGCGGCCCGGCTAAGCGGCGAGGACACGATCGCGTCCCACTCATAGTCAGACAGGACGCCAACGGCGTCGCGCGCCTGGCCACGGCCGACGTCGTTCAGCGGAATGTCGGTGGCCCCCTGGAGCCGACGCTGCGCATTCCAGTCTGTCTGGCCATGACGGATCAGGGCGAAAGTCGTAAGGGTCATGATGTCTATTCTCCCTGACGGCGGGCACGGACCGGGCAGCCGGAGGGGCGGGATCAATGAGGTGCCCACTCGGGACCAGACTATGCAATGACCCTGCGGCGGTGAGGAAGTTGCGCGTTCCATGCCGTGTCCTGGCTGCACGGCGATGCGGCACGGGGCCCTGCTGATAGCCGGGCAGCTGCTTCCGTGTCAGGATCAGGTATGCCACACCGCCTGATGCTGCTTGATACTGCGTCCTTGTACTTTCGCGCGTTTTATGGCTTGCCGGACACGATCCGACGCGCTGACGGAACGCCGGTGAACGCGGTTCGCGGCCTCCTGGACATGATCGCCCGCCTCACCACGGATTACGGGGCAACGCACCTGATTGCTTGCTGGGACGACGACTGGCGTCCACAGTGGCGCGTGGACCTGATCCCGACCTACAAGTCGCACCGGGTCGCCGAACGTGTAACGGATGCCCCCGACGTTGAAGTGGTCCCGGACGCGCTTGAGGCGCAGCTTCCGATGATCCGCCGCGTCCTTGAACTCGCCGGCATCGCAATCGTGGGGGCCGCGGAACACGAAGCTGACGACGTCGTCGGCACCTACGCCAGCCACGCGGACCTTCCCGTCGATGTGGTCACGGGCGACCGCGATCTTTTCCAGACAGTCGATGATGACCGCCAGGTGCGGGTGATCTACACAGCGCGCGGCATGAGGAACCTCGAAGTCGTGACGGACGCCGTCGTCGTCGGGAAGTACCGCGTGCTGCCCGAACAATATGCCGATTACGCGACCCTCCGCGGGGATGCCTCCGACGGGCTGCCAGGTGTTGCCGGCATCGGTGAGAAGACCGCTGCGTCGCTCCTGGGCGAGTACGGCACCCTGGAGAATTTGCTCGCCGCCGCCTCGGACGGGGGAGGCGGGGTTTCCGCGCCCGTGCGGTCCAAGCTCGCCGCGGCCGCGGACTACCTGACAGTCGCGCCAACAGTGGTGAAAATCGTGCGCGACCTCAAGCTTCCCACCCTCGAGGAAGCGGGAGCACAGCTGCACCCGGTCGACGGCGAATCGCGCGCCGAACTGGAGCGTCTCGCCCTCGAATGGAACCTGGGAGGCTCGGTCAAACGGCTGCTTGTCGCGTTTGACCGACAATAGCGGTCACTGCGCATTCGCCCTGCTAGACCGGCTGGGGGATGCTCCACTCCGGCCACGGCTCGTCGACCGGTGCCTGTAGCCAGCTCCACTCCGGCAAGGGATCTGCCGGGCGCAGCTCCTTGGGCGGTTCGCCGGGCAAGATGTCATCGGACATGGGCGGGCCAAGTTCCGGGTGGCTCAGTTGGCTCATGATGTGGGGTGGCCAGTGGGGTTGTTCCCAATCCTGTTGTTCGCTGGCGTACTGGCGGCCGGAGGGGGAGATCCAGCCGGGAGGCTTGCCGGCGCTGGCCTCGGTGGGTTTCCATGCGGTGGTGTGTTTCAGCCTGTGGTGTTTGTGGAATGGCTGGCCGAGGTTGCTGACGCCTGTGGTGCCGCCGTCTGCCCATGAGAGAAGGTGATCGGCTTCATTGTCCAGGGATTAGTGGGTGCAGCCGGGGAACGGGCATTTCCCGTCCCGCAGACGGAGCCACTGCCGCATGCTCACGGGGATGCGGTAGCTGGTACGCCCGATCTCCAGCGGTGCCCCGTCGCGGGGATCGGTCAGAACACGGTGGAACGACGTGGAACTTTCGGCCATCAGCCGGCTCGCCATGGAGGCCGGGATTGGCCCGTATCCGTCCAGCATGGCGGGTTCATCGGTGAGGCCCATAAGGGCGAACACCGGCACGGTCATAAGGACCTGCGCTGACGGTGACGGGGCGTCGTCGGTTCTGCCGCCCAGCCAGGCAGCGGCGGTGTCGGCGCGGAGTTGGCTCAGCGTCCGGTCCTCATCGGGGCCTTGGAGGGCCCGCGCTGTTCGGTGCGTCGGGATCCAGGAAGTGCGCCTCCAACGCCGCCGCGCCGGTGGGATCCAGATTGACCGTTTCGTCGACAACGATCCGGGCATGCTGCCACGAGATGTCTCCGGCCTGCAGGGCAGCCAGCGTCAGCGGCAGGGTGGTGGTCAGTTCGTGGGCCTCGGATAGGAGCACACCGGCCGTCCGCTCGCTGACCGTCAGCACACACGCTACTTCTGCGACCACGGACATGTCCTGCGCCAGGCGGTCCTGCCGCAGCGCTTTCGGGGAGGCCATCGCCCGTGTGGTGTCTGTGAATCCCGCGGCGGCCTGGACCACCAGGGCAGCCGTCGCAGCTTGCAGCCGTGCAGCCTCCGCGAGGGTGTCCAGCCAGCCGTCAGACTGCTGCCGCAGCGGATCCTGATCCCCTGGACCGGTGAAGCCTGCGCCAGGGATCATCTCAGCAAGCGCAGAGACAGACGCCTTGATGGCCTCCAAAGCCTCCACCGCCGTTGTCCTTTTCATATTTACATCATCTTGCGAGGCACTGACATTTAAGGGTCCCCGCGGACCTGTCCCGAGGAACCCGGCGAAAGAACTTCGGCTACCCGCTGGCTGGGGGCCGATACGCCATGCTGTGGCGGTCCTGGAACGGCGCCGCCATGCTCCGACGCGCTTGCTGCTCAGTCAGGGGCCGGGAGGAACCGGCCGTTCCTGATGCGCGACGGGCCAAAGGCGACAGTGAGCGGGGCAATGGTCCGCGGTCCGCGTTCCCGCGACAGAGGCCGGCCGACGGCGACATGGGGGACCCAGTGCGGGTAGCGGTAGCCCAACGCCGGTGAGCTGAGGATGAAGTCGTCCACATTGTCCACGAGCAGCCGATCCAGCAGATCATGCAGGCCCTGCACCAGGGACTCCCGGAAGTCGTGCACCCGACCGGGTACGTCCACTTCCAGTCCGGAGATTCCTCCGCCGCCCAGCACGATCAGTTGTTCCGAGGTCCCCGTAAACCCGTCCAGCACGGGCAACTCTTGCAACCAGCCCGCGGTGTGCCGGACGGCGTCACCGGCAGTGGTGGTCCCCTTGGTCCAGTCCGCGACGTCCTGTGCAAAATCAGCCAGGATGCCTATATGCAGCAGCGTCAGGTGCAGCCCCTGCGGACTGCGCAGGGCGTTGACATACGTGCCCAGGCCCTCATAGTCAGAGGGTGCTGATCCCACGGCCAGGACCGGAACCTCCACGGTGATGCGCGGCAGCGGCTGCACGAGGACCTCCTCACAGTGGCACTTTGGGCTCTGGCTGCAATTGTCCACCCAGTGGCCGTCGCGTCCGGTGCTTGCTCTTGCCCTTGCGCCCGCCAGGGTGTCGAATCAAAGAACACGATTAGGCCCGGTGCATGGCAAAGATGCCAGGAGGTTCCCATGTCAGTGAAAGGCGCAAAGGAAACGGCGCGGACGCCGGGGCGTGGAGGGCCGGAAGTGCGCCGGGCTGATGCTGCCAACGGCATCGCGGCAACGGATTCCAAGCAGGTACGCAACGTGGCGCTGGTGGGGCATTCGGGCGCCGGCAAAACCCTGCTGGTCGAGGCGTTGCTGGCCGCCCACGGCATGATTACGCGCAAAGGCTCCATCGCGGAGGGCACCACCGTGAGCGACTCCGACCCGTCAGCGGTGCGGCAGCAGCGGTCGGTCACGCTGTCCCTGGTTCCGCTGCTCATCAACGGCGTTAAGGTGAACCTCCTGGATACGCCGGGGTATCCGGACTTTATCGGCGAACTTCGGGCGGGGCTGCGTGCTGCGGACTCCGCCCTCTTTGTTGTCTCCGGCGTGGACGGTATCGACGCCACCACTACGGCGCTCTGGGGCGAATGCGAACGCCTCGGCACGCCGCGGGCCGTGGTCATCTCCCGCCTTGACCACCCCCGGGCAGATTACGACGGCGTCCTGGCCGCCTGCCAGCAGGCGTTCGGCGAATCGGTGCTCCCGCTGTACGTCCCGGTCAGGTCCGGTGGCGAAACCACCGGGCTGCTGGGATTGCTGACTGGCACGGTCTCGGACTACTCCGCCGGCGAGGCGGACGCCGGTTCCCGGGACGCTGACCCCGGCGAGCGCGTCGGTTCCGAGGGCGGCGCCCGCGGCCGCCTTATCGAGGGGATCATCGCCGAAAGCGAGGACGAGACCCTGATGGACCGGTATCTGGGTGGTGAGGACGTCGATACTGATGTCCTCACCGCCGACCTGGAAACCGCCGTCGCCCGTGGTTCCTTCTTTCCGGTCCTGCCCACCTCGGCTGTCACCGGGCTCGGCACGGCGGAACTCCTGGAAATCCTGACCACGGGTTTCCCATCGCCGGTGGAAGGCGGCCTCCCGGCGGTGACTGACCTGGCCGGCGCTCCCGCGGCGGCTCTGGCCTGTGACCCGGACGGGCCGCTGGCGGCTGAAGTGGTCCGCACCACCATTGATCCGTTCCTGGGCAGGGTCTGCCTGACACGGGTCTTTTCCGGCACGTTGCGTGCTGACACTCCCGTGCACGTTGGCGGGCACGGGCTCGGGGACCGGGGCCATCAGGACCATGACACCGACGAGCGCCTCACCCACCTGTATTCGCCGCTGGGCCCCAACCTGCGTCCTGTGGCGCAGTGTGTGGCCGGTGACATCTGCGCGGTGGCGAAACTGGGGAGCGCTGAAACCGGGGACACCATTTCGGCCAAGGACCAGCCGCTGCTGCTGGCCACCTGGGAGATGCCGGAGCCGCTGATGCCGGTGGCAGTCGAGGCGGACTCGCGCAGTGACGAGGATGCGCTGGCCCGAAGCCTGGCGAAGGTTGCCGCCGGCGATCCAACGCTGCGTGTGGAGCGGAACGCGGAAACACACCAGCTGATCCTCTGGTGCATGGGGGAAGCCCACGCCGAGGTGGTGCTGGACAGGCTGCGCGACCAGGGCGTGAAGCTGCACACCATTGGCGTGGTGACGCCGCTGCGGGAAACGTTCGCAGCGCCGGCCACGGGCCACGGCCGGCACGTCAAACAGTCGGGCGGCCACGGGCAGTATGCCGTCTGCGACATCGACGTGGAGCCGCTGGACCGTGGCGGCGGGTTCGAATTCGTCGACAAAACAGTGGGCGGGGTGATCCCTGGAACATTCATCTCTTCCGTCGAGAAGGGGGTGCGGGCCCAGATGCAGAAAGGGTTGGCTGCCGGGTTCCCCGTGGTGGACCTGCGCGTAACGCTGGTGGGCGGCAAGGCCCACAGCGTTGACTCATCCGACGCCGCCTTCCAGGCCGCCGGCGCGCTGGCGCTCCGGGAGGCCGCCGCGGCCGGTCGCATCCAGCTGCTCGAGCCGGTTTCCTCGGTCAGCATCACCGTGTCCGAGGCGCACGTGGGTGCCGTGATGAGTGACCTCTCAGCACGCCGCGGCAGGCTCACCGGTACGGCCACCTCCGGTAGTGAGCTGACCGAAATCAGCGCGGAAGTCCCTGACCAGGAACTGCTGAAGTACGCCGTGGAGCTGCGGGCGCTGACTGCCGGGACCGGCCGGTTCCGGCGCCGGTACCTCCGGCATGACCCGGTTCCCAGCAGCTGACGAACGCCAGGTCATGAACTCCGCCGCGCGGAAGATCGAACGCATCTACCTCACCCTGACGCTGGGCAATACCCTTGCGGCCTCGTTCATCTGGGGAATCAATACACTCTTTCTGTTGGATGCCGGGCTCACCAACCTTGAAGCATTCGCCGCCAACGCCTTCTTCACGGCCGGCATGGTGCTCTTCGAAGTACCCACCGGGGTCATCGCGGACAGTTGGGGGCGCCGCGTTTCATTCCTGCTCGGCACCGTGACCCTGGCCGCCTCAACCTACCTCTACTACCTGCTCTGGCAAATATCCGCGGCGTTCTGGTTGTGGGCAGTGGTGTCGGTCCTGCTGGGCCTTGGCTTCACGTTCTTCTCCGGGGCAGTGGAGGCGTGGCTCGTCGACGCGCTGCATTTTTCGGGTTATTACGGGGACCTGGAGACCGTCTTCGGACGGGGACAGATGGTGTCGGGCTTCGCGATGCTGGTTGGCTCGGCGGCTGGCGGCGTGATCGCCCAGGTCACTGACCTGGGCGTGCCGTTCCTGGTGCGCGTCGGAGTGCTCGTGGCGATGTTTAGTGTGGCGTTCTTGCTGATGCGCGATGTTGGATTCACTCCGGAACGCTCCCCGCATCCGCTCCAAGCGACCCGGGCAATGCTGACCGCCTCCATTGAGAGTGGCCTCAAGAACCCGCCCGTGCGGTACGTCGTGCTTGCAGCGCCGTTCAGTGCCGGCGTCGGGTTCTATGTGTTCTACGCGTTGCAACCATACCTGCTGGAGCTCTTCGGGGACCCGCGGGCCTACTCCGTCGCCGGACTCGCGGCGGCCGTTATGGCAGGAGCGCAGATCCTGGGCGGCTGGTTGGCACCAACTATTCGGCGCCGGGTGCGCAGACGCACCACTGTGCTGGTGGTGAGCAGCAGCGTGGGCGCGCTGATCCTGGTGGCGCTCGGCATCACGCGCGTGTTTTGGGTGGCCGTGCTGCTGCTGGTGCTGTGGGCCCTCGTCTCCGCGGCGGGCACCCCGGTGCGGCAGGCCTATTTGAACGACATGATCGCATCAAAGCAGAGGGCAACGGTGCTCAGCTTCGATTCCCTCATGGGATCCAGCGGTGGCATTGTGGTGCAGCCGCTCATGGGCCGGGCAGCGGACGTGTACGGCTACCCTCTCTCGCTGGCCATCAGCGGTGTGATCGAACTGTTCGCCGTGCCGTTCCTGCTGGCGAGCCGCCGGCGGCGCTCGCCGGCCGACACAGCAACCACCGCAACCGGCACACCGGCCTGAAGCCATGACCCTTGCCCATGGCACTGGCACAAAAAACTGAGCCTTGAGAGTCCCTACCCGGCGGAGTATCGTGGCGCAAACCCACCTTGCGCAACACCCTGACCCGGGAGAGATCATGCCTAGTGTGCGACGTCGATTGGCGGCCGTGACGGCTGTCCTGGCCTTGAGCGTAACGGGTGGGGCGGTGACCAGTCCCGCGTTTGCAGACCCCCGTGCGACGGACAAGACCCCGACGGCCACCGGGTACGGCGGGGCGGTGAGCACCGTTGACCCCGACGCGTCCGCTGCCGCAATCGAGATCCTCCGGAACGGCGGCAATGCGGCGGATGCGGCGGTCGCCGCGGCCGCGACCCTGGGTGTGACTGAGCCCTACAGTGCGGGCATCGGGGGCGGCGGATACTTCGTGTTCTACGACGCGAAAACCGGCAAAGTAGGAACCATCGACGGCCGCGAAACGGCTCCGGCAACGATGCCGACGGACGCGTTCATCAACCCGGCGTCCAGCCTGGCCTATACATTTCCCGAGCTCGTCTCCAGCGGCGTCTCCGTCGGCACGCCGGGCACGCCGGCCACGTGGGAACGGGCCTTGGAACGGTGGGGAACGCTGGACCTTGCCGAGGCCCTCAAGCCCGCCATCAAGGTGGCCAACCGCGGCTTCGTAGTTGACGAAACCTTCCGCCAGCAGACACTCGACAATAAGGTCCGGTTCTCGGCCTTCCCCGCCACGGCGAGTCTGTTCCTTCCCGGCGGTGACGCTCCCGTCGTCGGCAGTATTCTCCACAACCAGGACCTCGCCAAGACGTACCGGCTCCTCGCGAAGGAGGGAACGGCTGCCTTCTACGGCGGAAAGCTCGCGGCCGAGATCGCGGCCACCGTGCAAGACCCGCGGAAGGACCCCGCCTGGGTGCCTCCTGTGACGGACCCGCCCACCAGCATCCCGGCACTTCCCGGCTATCTGACGACGGCGGATCTCGCCGCATACAGGACTCTGGACCGGGAGCCCACGCATGTTGAGTACCGCGGCTACGACGTTTACGGCATGGCGCCGTCCAGCAGCGGTGGCACCACAGTCGGCGAAGCCCTGAATATCCTGGCGCCATTCAACCTCCGTGAGATGACCTTGCCGGACGAATTGCATCACTACCTTGAGGCGAGCGCACTCGCTTTCGCGGACCGTGCCAGGTACCTGGGCGACCCGGCGTTCGTCGACGTCCCCACCGAGGCCCTCACCGACCCGCTGTTTGGGAAGGAACGGGCGTGCGCCATTGACCCAACGACGGCGGCAACAAAGCCGGTACCGGCCGGGAACGCGTCAGACTACAGCGGCGTGTGCACGCTGGCACCTGACGTAGCGGCGGACGAGAAAGACACCGAAAACATCTCAACGACCAACCTGACTGTGGCTGACAAGTGGGGGAACGTGGTGGAGTACACGCTCACCATCGAGCAGACCGGCGGTTCGGGCATTGTGGTTCCCGGCCGCGGGTTCCTGCTCAACAACGAGCTCACCGACTTCTCTACCGTTTATGTCCCCACCGACCCGAACCGGCTCGAACCCGGCAAGCGCCCACGGTCCTCGATGTCGCCCACCATCATCCTCAAGGACGAAAAGCCGTTCCTGGCGCTCGGTTCGCCCGGCGGATCGACCATCATCACCACGGTGCTGCAGACCATCCTGAACAGGGTGGACCTGGATATGAGTATTTTGGACTCGCTGGCGGCCCCGCGTGCGTCCCAGCGCAACACCCCCAATGTCACCGCCGAACCGGACTTCATCACGCAGTACGGAGACGCCTTGGCAGCATACGGTCATAAGCTGGTCCCCGCAGGTGACGCCTTGACCTCAGCGGCCGAGATTGGTGCGGCGACCGCCATCGAGTTCGGGCCCGGCAAGAGCGTAACCGCCGTTGCCGAGCCCGTGCGGCGCGGTGGCGGCTCGGCGATGGTGGTCAAACCCGCGCGGTGACCAGCTTGCCACCGCCAGCTTCGAGGGGGCAGTGACCCGGGTTACTGCCCCATGCCGGGCTGGACTGGGACAAACTCGATGGTGGTTTGGACCTTTTTCTGCGGACCACGGGAAAAACCCTTGGCATCAAGCTGGTTTTGGGCGCGGTACAAGGCCAGGGCGTCGTCGTAGAGCTCGTTGAGGCGGCGGCCGGAGACCTCCTCCTGGGAGCCGTCACTGAACGTGACAGTCACGGTGGCACTGGCGGGAAAGTGCCGCTTCATACGGATGAAGCCTTCGGAGTCCTGCTGGAGATTGATCAAGGGAAATCCTGCTTTCAAGGTCGACGACCTCCAGTCTGACCTATCCAGGCGCACCTGCGCTGACGCCCGTGCGGGATTGCGGCGACAATGGACGGGTGACATTGCCAACCAACTCCGCCGCCGTCCCTGCGGAGACCTCTGACGCCTGCACCTCTGCCGTGGGGACCTTTGACCTGGCGGCCATCGGTACCGGTCTGGCCTTTTCTGAATCGCTCGGGGAGTTGTCCTCCGTGCTGCGCGCCGGCGGTGCGGCGGGCACGGCTGTGGTGCAGGCCCCGCCCGGTACCGGTAAGACAACGCTGGTCCCGCCGCTGCTGGCGAACCTTGCCGCGCCCGCAGGAAAGCCCAGGCGCGTGGTGGTCACCCAGCCCCGGCGGGTGGCCGCCCGCGCAGCTGCCCGCCGCCTGGCAGCCCTGGACGGCAGCCGGATCGGAGACCGCGTGGGGTACACCGTCCGCGGTGAACGCCAGGCCGGGCCCGCCACCCTGGTGGAATTTGTCACGCCGGGGATCCTGCTGCGGCGCCTGCTCGATGATCCCGGTCTGGAGAGCATAGGCGCGGTCATCCTGGATGAGGTCCATGAACGCGGCCTCGAAACCGACCTGCTGCTGGGCATGCTCACCGAAGTGCGGCAGCTACGCGGCGACCTCACCCTGGTGGCCATGTCCGCCACACTGGACGCGCCCCGCTTCGCCGACCTGATAGGGGGCGCAGCCGCGAATGCGGGGACAGGAGACGCCGGGACCGCGGACGACGGCGGCGGGCCGGCTCCCGTGGTCGACTGCCCCTCAGCCATGTACCCCCTGGAGGTGGAGTGGGTGCCCGCCGCCGTGCCGCGGCTTGACGATCGTGGGGTTACGCGCGGCTTCCTGGACCACATTGCCGACACGGCCGTGCAGGCCCAAACTGCCGCGGTGCTGCAGGACGCGGGCACCGATGCGCTGGTGTTTGTCCCGGGCGCCTGGGAGGTGTCCTATGTGGCGGCCCGCCTCCGCGGCCGGTCTTCCCCCGGAACAGAGGTGCTGGAACTCCATGGCCAGGTCAGCCCAGCCGAGCAGGACCAGGCAGTGTCGGGGCGCCGGCCGGGCGGCCCTGCACGGATCATCGTGTCCACGGACCTGGCCGAGTCTTCCCTGACCGTCCCCGGAGTGCGTCTGGTGATCGACTCCGGGCTGACCCGCGAACCCCGCCGCGACGCCAACCGCGGCATGTCCGGGCTGGTGACTGTTTCCTGCTCCCGGGCGTCAGCGGAACAACGGGCCGGACGCGCCGCGCGGCAGGGTCCGGGCCGGGTGGTGCGGTGTTACGACCAGAGGGCTTATGGTGCCGCGCCGGCGCATGTGACGCCCGAGATCGCCGTCGCGGATCTGACCGGTGCCGCACTGGTTCTGGCCTGCTGGGGATCACCGGGCGGCGCCGGGCTGGCGCTTCCGGATGCGCCTCCCGCCGCGGTCATGGGCGAGGCTGGAGAGGTGCTCCGCGAACTCGGAGCCGTGGCCCGCGACGGGCATGCCACACGGCTGGGGCGGACGCTGGCCAGGGTTCCCGCCGATCCCCGGCTGGCCCGGGCACTGCTCGACGGCTCAGCGGCCGTAGGCCAGCGCGCCGCAGCGGAAGCAGTGGCACTGGTGGCGGGGGACCAGCGGGCCCCGGGGGCCGATCTCACCCGGCTGCTGACAGTAGTTCGCGCCGGGAAGGATCCTGCCGCCCGGCGCTGGGCGGAGGACGCCCGCCGGCTGGAGGCCATTGCGCGGAAGGAGGCCGCCGCCGTCGGCCCGTCAGCCGTCGCCTCCCTGGTGAGTACCGCGCCGGTGACTGCGGCGGAAGCGGTGGGCGTCGTCGTCGCACTGGCGTTCCCGGACCGCGTGGCCCGGCGCGTCCCGGGCCATGGCCCGCCGCGGTACCTGCTGTCGTCCGGCACGCGGGCGGGGTTGCCGGCAGGCAGTCCGATGACCGGGCAGGAGTGGCTGGCCGTGGCGGAAGTTTCCCGTGCCGTCGGCCGGGACGCCGCCGGCACCGGCGCGGTGATCCGGTCCGCCGCGCCGCTGAGCGCCGATATCGCCGAGGCGGCCGCCGGGCAGCTCCTGACCGACACAGTGGAAGCGCAGTTCAGCCAGGGCCGCGTGAAGGCAAGGCGGGAACGCCGGTTGGGTGCCATCAGTCTGTCCTCCACCCCCGTCCGCCCGTCCGCCGAGGACGGCCGTGCCGCCGTGGCCCGCGCTCTCGCCAGGGAGGGACTGGCAACCATCGGATGGTCGACGGCGGCTGACGCCTTACGCCGCCGCCTCGCCATGCTGCGCCGCGAACTGGGTGAGCCGTGGCCCGATGTTTCGGAACCGGCCCTCCTGGCGCGCCTGGACTCCTGGCTGGGACCGGAGCTCGAGAAACTGGCTGGCGGGGCGGCCACCAGTAGCATCGACCTCACAGTCCCCTTGCGGCGGCTGCTGCCCTGGCCCGAGGCGGTCCGCCTGGCGGAGCTGGCACCTGAGTCACTGAAAGTGCCGAGCGGATCGATGGTGCGGATCGACTACCCCGATGTTTCGGACAACGCGGCGTCAGGCAGTGCCGCGCCGGACATGGCAGGACCCGGGCAAGCGGCACCCGGGCAGGCAGGCGCGGACGACGCCGGCCGGCCGGTTGTCGCGGTCAAGCTGCAGGAGTGCTTCGGCTGGGCCGAGACGCCGCGGCTGGTGGACGGCAGGGTACCGGTCCTCTTCCACCTGCTGTCACCCGCGCGGCGGCCGCTCGCTGTGACGGATGACCTGGCGTCGTTCTGGTCCGGGCCCTACGCGCAGGTGCGGTCCGAGATGCGCGGCCGCTATCCCAGGCACCCCTGGCCCGAGGATCCCTGGACGGCACAGCCGACTGCCCGCACCAAAGCCCGCATGTGACGCCGGCCCGGCCAGCGCCTTCCTTTCGCTGGTTGCTGAGGTGAGATGTCAGATATGTAGCCGAAACGTTGCGTCGACGCGCTGAAACATGGCGCAGTTAGGCTCGTTCCTACTTGGCCAGCGTGGTCCGGACCACCATACGAAAGGACACAATAATGTTGCTTTTGAGTAGCCTGAACTTCCTCCTTGACGCCGGCCGCGGAGAGGGCCGCCATCCGCACAATGGCGGAATGGGGAAGACCGATTTCCCCACCGGCCGGCTGACTTCCACCGCCTGGGAAGGCTGGTGGCACGAGGACGCTACGTAGCCGGGCCGGGGCACCTCGCCGGACCCGGAGGTCCAGCATGGACGCATCACCCGCGGCTGCGCATGAACTCGGCCACCGTCGGCGCCAGAGACGCTCCGATCTCTGCAGCATCGCGCTTCTTTCCTGCGACGGCGAAGGAGTGGTCACCGCCGTCGATCCAGCCAAGGACAGCGGCTGGGCCGATCCGGGAGACCACACCCTCCAGCAGATCCGGCGTCGCGAAGGTGTCGCGCGTGCCCTGCAGGAACAACATGGGGAGCGTTAGCCCGTAGAGGTGCTCGTCGCGGAGCTTTTCCGGCTTGCCGGGCGGATGGAGGGGATAGCCAAGATAAACGAGTCCGGCAGTATCCATTCCCTCGGCAACGGCCATGGACGCCATCCGGCCGCCGAACGACTTACCGGCAGCCCACACCGGTCCGGTATCACCGTCCTCGGTTCCTCGCCGCGTTGCTTCATGCATGGCAGCGCGCCAGGCGGCGATGGCTGCGGGCGGCCGGTCCGGGAATTTCCGGCCGGCCTCGCGGTAGGGGAAGTTGAAGCGCAAGGTGGCAACGCCGTCGTCGTTCAATGCCCGGGTGAACCCGCTCAGGAAAGGGTGCTCCATGCCCGCCCCGGCCCCGTGCGCCACCACCAGGGTCCCAAAGGGGCTGTCCGGGCGGGCGTGAACGCCGGAGACCTCAACGTCGCCGACGGGGAAGGTGACAGGGAATTCAGCAACGGCCATAGGTCCATGATGCCGGATCGCGGGCGGCCACGCGCCGAGGTACTGACGCCGCGCGCGGCGCAGGGTAGGTTGTCCCCATGGCGAGCGAACAGACCACCCTCACTGTCCCGGGACCGCACGGCGAGCGCGAGATGCGTGTTTCCAGCCCCAGCAGGGTGCTCTGGCCGGAGCTCGGTCTGACCAAGCTGGACCTGGCACGGTACATGGTGGATGTAGGGGAGGCATTCATTGCCGCGAACGGTGACCGGCCGGTGGCGCTGCAGAGGTACTCGGACAACGTCGAGGGGGACCAGTTCTTTTCCAAGAACCCGCCCAAGGGAACCCCGGACTTCATCAGGTCGGTGAAGGTGACGTTTCCGAGCGCACGCTCGCACCCCATGCTGGTCCTGGACGAACCCGCCGCTGCCGTATGGGCGGTCCAGATGAATACGGTGGTGTTCCACCCATGGCCCTCGCATACCGACAACACCGACAATCCTGACCAGCTGCGCATCGATCTTGACCCCCAGCCGGGCACGGACTTCAACGACGCCGTCCCGGCCGCTCTGGCGCTGAAGGACGTGCTGGCCGAGGCCGGGTTGGAAACGTTCATCAAGACATCGGGGAACCGCGGCCTGCACGTCTACGCGCCCATCGAGCCCACCCACGAATTCCTGGACGTCCGCCACGCCGTGATCGCCGCGGCCCGCGAGCTGGAGCGGCGGATGCCGGACAAGGTGACCACGGCCTGGTGGAAGGAGGAACGGGGCGTGAAGGTGTTCCTGGACTTCAACCAGGCGAACCGGGACCGGACCATCGCCGGCGCGTACAGCCCCCGCGCGCTGGCCCATGCACCGGTCTCCTGCCCCATCAGCTGGGACGAACTGGGCAACGCGGATCCCAAGAACTACACCATCCTGACGGTCCCGGAACGGGTGAGGACCGTGGGCGATCCCTGGGCAGACATGAAGGCACATCCGGGCACCATCGACGTGCTGTTGGAGTGGTGGGAGCGGGACCTGAAAGCCGGCCTCGGCGAACTGCCCTTCCCGCCCGACTACCCGAAGATGCCCGGTGAGCCCCCGCGGGTGCAGCCGAGCCGGGCCCGCAAGCTGGGCTGAGACCGTTGGAGCCGGTCCACGCGTGCAGGAAGGGCTTTACTCGAACCGGGACGGGTCCCCGGTGCCCCGGCGCACCACCTCGGCCACGCCGCTGGAATAGTCGATCACGGTGGTGGGCTCGGCCCCGCAGTCGCCGGAATCTATGACAGCGTCCACCTCGTGTTCGAGCCGTTCCTTGATTTCCCAGCCCTGGGTCAGCGGGTCTTCCTCATCCGGGAGCAGCAGGGTGCTGGAGAGCAGCGGCTCACCAAGCTCAGCCAGCAGTGCCTGGACCACCCGGTTGTCCGGGATCCGAACGCCCACCGTCTTTTTCTTCGGATGCAGCAGACGGCGCGGAACTTCCTTGGTGGCAGGCAGGATAAACGTGTAGCTGCCGGGAGTGACGGCCTTGATGGCGCGGAAAACATCGTTGCCGATGTTTACGAACTGGCCCAGCTGGGCGAAGTCCTTGCACACCAGCGTGAAGTGGTGCTTGTCATCGAGTTTGCGGATATTCCGGATCCGGTCCAGCGCGTCCTTGTTGCCCAGTTGGGCCCCGAGGGCGTAGCAGGAGTCTGTGGGGTAGGCGATCAGCCCGCCGTCGAGCACGAATTTCACGGCCTGGGTGATGGCGCGGGGCTGAGGATCCTGGGGGTGAACATCAAAGTATCTGGCCATGCTCCTGAGCCTACGACAATTGCCGCCCCGGCCAGTAGACCGGCACGGCTCTGTGCGCACGACGCCGATGCCGTATAGGTTCAGGGCGTAAAGGTTCAGTCAGGGCGCTAAGTGCTGGGCAGGCGAAGGAAAGGTGGCGGCATGCCGGTGTGGCTTCAGGCGTTATTGTGGGGAACCGCGGCCGGTGCCGCGCTGGTGTTGGGGGCGGCCGCGTCGTGGAAATGGGCTATCCCGTCCAAACTTGTCTCCACGATCATGTCCTTCGGGGCGGGCGTGCTGATTTCGGCCATGGCGTTCGAGCTCGTCGCTGAGGCGGTTGAGGGAGGAGGCCTGTGGCCCACGGTGACCGGATTCCTGTCCGGTTCCGTGGCCTACGTAGGGGCGAACATGCTCCTGGCCCGGGCCGGCGCGAAACACCGCAAACGCTCAGGCGGCCAGCAACCGTCGGAGCAGGAGAGCCCCGGCAGCGGCACGGCCATCGCGTTCGGCGCACTCCTCGACGGGGTCCCGGAGTCCATAGTGCTCGGTGTCGGACTCATCACCGCAGGATCGGTCAGTCCGGCCATGCTTGCGGCTGTGTTCATCTCCAACGTTCCCGAGGGTCTGTCCGGTACTGCGGGGATGAAAAAGGCAGGCCGCAGTACCGGATACATTTTTGGGGTGTGGGGAGGCATTGCTGTGTTGTCCGGGCTCGCCTCGCTGATCGGGTTCGTGGCGCTGGAGAACGCGCCGGACGCCGTCGTCGCCTTCATTACCGCGATCGCGGCGGGCGGGATCCTGGCGATGCTCGCCGACACCATGATCCCCGAGGCGTTCGAGGAGCATCACAACCTCACGGGACTGACCGCTTCCGTCGGGTTCCTGACGGCCTTCACAGTCCACCAGCTCGGGGGGTGACCTACCGCCGTCGGACGGTCATCCCACGTGCACCCACGGCCGCTTGGTGACATCCGGTTCGGCTTCGCGCAGGATCTCGCGCGTCACTGGAGCGATCTCGCCTTCGCCCAGCACCAGGAAACGCAGGAGGTTCACGGCAGGATTTCCTTCGGTCCAGCGGAAGTAGACGTGCGGCATCAGCCCGGTCACATCACGGATGTGCAGGAGCACCGAAGCGATGGTGTTGGGGACGCCCGGTCCGTGCACCTCCAGGACGGCGAACCCGTGCCGCACTACGCCCCGGACCTCCAGGGCCGTCTCGAAGTCGGAGGAATCATCCACAATGACTTCCAGGAACAGCGTCTGGTAGTCGGCGGGGAAGTGGCTTGCTTCGGTGGCGGACGCCAGTTTCTGCCGGTAGGCGTCCGCTGACTGGCGCAGGGGTTCATGGGCGATGATCCCGATGGGCCCGGCCAGGTTCTCCGCCATGAACTCCAGGGCTTGGGTGTCCAGACGGACGTGCGTGGCGTGCAGTTCGAACGAGCGCAGCACCCTGGAGAGCAGGGAGATGCTGATGATCCCCAAAATGAAGAAACCGGCAATCCGGATTCCTTCGGGACGTTCAAAGATATTGGTGACCGTGGTGTAGAGAAAAAGCAGCGTGATGATGCCAAATCCGACCGCGCGCTTACGCTGCTGCAGCCGGCGCGCCGAGAGCGTCACGGCCACGGCCGCAGAGGTCATCAGTACCAGGACGCCGGTGGCGTACGCTCCGCCCTGGGCATCGACGTCGGCCTCAAACAGCCAGGTGATCAGGAACCCGATCAGCGTGAAGACCAGAACGAGCGGGCGGACTGCCTTCGCCCAGGCCGGCGCCATGCCATACCGCGGCAGGTAGCGGGGGACGAGGTTCAGCAGGCCGGCCATCGCCGACGCGCCGGCGAACCACAGGATGGCGATGGTGCTCACGTCGTACAGGGTTCCGAAGCCCGCCCCGAGGTACTCGTGCGCCAGGAACGCCAGTGCCCGTCCGTTCGCCTCCCCGCCCGGCAGGAATTCACGCTCGGGGATCAGGACCACCGTAGTGAAGCTGCTGGTGACCAGGAAGGAACTCATGACCACGGCTGCGGTGGTCAGCATCCGGCGGGTCCCCTGGATCCGCCCGGCGGGGTCCTCCTCGGTATCGCCCGCGCCGCCACGGATCTGCGGCATCACCGCGACTCCCGTTTCAAAGCCGGACAGCCCCAGCGCCAGCTTGGGGAAGACCAGCAGGGCGATCGCCACCGCCATCAGCGGATTCCCGTGCGAGGTGTTCAGAGTCTGCCACCAGTCACCGACGGCGACCGGATGGGTGGCTGCCTCCACCAGAGACCTGGCGATGACCACCACGTTGAGCGTCAGGTACAGGACCACCAGTACAACGGCGACGCCGATGGCCTCCTTGAACCCGCGCAGGAAGACCGCAGCGAGCAGGGCAAGCAGCACCAGCGTCACGGCCACCTCCTGGCCATGCAGGAGGTCCGGGGCAAAAGGATTCTCGATCAGGTGCGCCGTGGCATCCGCGGCGGACAGCGTCATGGTGATCATGAAGTCCGTCGCCGCGAACCCCAGTAGTACCAGCACGAGGAGTTTGCCCCGCCACTTGGGGAGCAGCCGCTCCAACATGGCAATGGAACCTTCGCCGCGGTGGCTCTCGCCGGCAACCCGGCGGTAGACCGGCAGCGCGCCGAACAGAGTCACGGCCACCAGGACCAGCGTGGCCAGGGGAGAAATGGCGCCGGCCGCGAGGGCCGCGATGGCCGGCTGGTAGCCGAGCGTGGAGAAGTAGTCCACGCCGGTCAGGCACATCACTTGCCACCAGTGGTGCTTCCTTTCCTGGTCGGTGAGACCGCCCGGACCCTGATGGGTGCCCTTGGCGTCCTCCAGGCCGAACATCAGCCAGCTGCCAAGGGCCGCCTTCCGCGTCGCACGGAGGGCCGAAGGATCGGCGGGGGGTCTGCTCATGGTGGTCATACAAGCCTTTCAATCAGCGGCACAGCACCGCGGGCACAGCCGAATCTAGTACCACCAGGTGCGTCGGAGCAGGATTCCCGTGGATCTTGACGCATCCTTAATGCCGCTGTGACAGACAGCACAGCGCTCCCTAGCGGACGGCAGAAGTGGGTCGGATCCCGGTGGGAGAATTGCGGCATGGCATGGGAACGGATAGTCATTGGCCTCACCGGCAGCGACGACACAGAACAGCTCATCCGCCGCGCCGCCAGGATTCTCGAAAGGAGCGACGGCGGCGAGCTGGTTGCCGTCCACGTCCGCACCGCCGGCGGTGCCGGGGGCGAATCGCCTCAGGAGCTGGAGGCACAACGGCGGCTCGTCAATGACCTGGGCGGAACGTACCACACTGTCTCCGCGACGGACCCGGCCCGCGCCCTTCTGGACTACGCCCGCAAGTCCGGCGCCACCCATATTGTCGTGGGGCAGTCCCGCCGCGGGCCGCTGGCCGTTGCGCTGGCGGGGTTGCTCGCCGGCGGCACCGTGGAAGCCCGGGTGGTCCGCGGTGCGGGGGACGTAGATGTCCAGGTGGTTCCCCGCGTCCCCTCCCAACAGAACGCACCGCGCCCGCGGCCTGACCTGGGCCGGACGAGAGTTGGTATTGGCTTTGCGCTCGCAGCAGCCCTGCCGGTACTGCTGCAGCTGCTGCTCGCAACCTTCGACCACAGCGTTGCCACCGCCGTCCTGATCCAGCTTGCGGGCGCCGTTGCAGTGGCGCTGATGGGCGGGTTGTGGCCGGCGGTCGTCGGCGCGCTGTGGAGCAGCGTGCTGGTGAACTACTTTTCCACGCCGCCCTTGGGGGACCTGGCAATCAGTGATCCGCAGGATTTCCTCTCCCTGGGCGTTTTCGTGGGGGTCTCAGTGGCTGTCGCCGGCGTCGTGGACCGGTCTGCCCGCCGGTCCAAGGAGGCTACCCGCGCCCAGGCGGAGGCGGCTACGCTGGGCGACCTGGCGCTGGGCGCCTCCCGCTCGGAGGACACCCTGGACGGGATCCTGGCGGAGGCCCTGGACGTTTTTGGGGCCGCCGGTGCCGGCGTGTTCAGCTGCCGGAACGGCGCGGTGGAAGGTTCCGGCCCGGCGGTGGAGACCTACGGAGTCCGCGGCGGGGACGGCCGGGCCTGGCGACTGGTGGCAGGGACGGGGGACACCACCGGGTGGGAGCGTGGCGTCACCGGCCTGCCGGGCAGCACTGCAGAACCGGTCGACGACGACACCCTGCTGCTGCTGTTCGGCCGGAAGGTGCCGGCGGCGGAAAGAAGGCTCGTGGGCGCGTTTGCGGTCCACGTGAAAGCCCAGCTGGAACGCCGCCAGCTGGCCGTCAGCCGGCGCGAGGTGCTGCGGCTGGCCGAAGGGAACACCATGCGTACGGCAATCCTGCGTGCGGTGTCCCATGACCTGCGGACCCCGCTGGCCGGGATCAAACTCGCCGCCGGCGGCCTGCTGCAGCGGACCGTCACCTACACCCCGGCAGAGGAAAGGGAGCTGCTGGAAACCATTGACGAATGCACGGACCGGCTGGACCAGCTGGTGGGAAATCTCCTGGACATGTCAAGGATCACCGCCGATTCCGTCCGGCCGCTGCTCGGACCCGTACGGTGGAGCGAGGTTGTTGCCCCGGCCCTGCGCGGGCTCCCGGACGGTACGGTCCGGGTGGAGTTGCCGGCCAACATGCCCACAGTCGAGGCCGATCCGGTGCTGCTGGAGCGCAGTATCGCGAACATTGTGGAAAACGCCGCCAAATACGCGCCGGGTTCGGGGATCACCATCACCGGCGCTTCCGATGGCATGGGCGCCGCCACCCTGGACGGCGATCCGTCCGGCGAACTGCGGATCATCGATCACGGCGCAGGTGTGCCCGCCGGGAAGGTGCTGGAGATGTTCCGGCCGTTCCAACGGCTCCACGACCGGCCCCAGACTACCGGGGTGGGTCTGGGCTTGTCCGTAGCTGACGGTTTCGTCAAAGCCATGGGCGGCACGCTGACCGCACAGGAGACGCCCGGCGGTGGACTCACCATGGTGATCGGGCTGGCCCTGTCGACCGGCTCACCGGGCGCGCGCCACGCGGCGGGGCAGCCGCGTGGCGCGGAGGCCACATGAACACGGAACACAGGGGGTCTTCCGGCACGCAGGGCGGCCGCCGCATCGGTGTCCTCGTGGTCGACGACGATCCGCACCTGCTGAAAGCGCTCCGGATCACGCTCCAGGCCCACGGCTACGCCGTGGACACAGCGTCCGACGGCGGCACCGCCTTGCGTGCCGCATCCCACCGTCCGCCGGACGTGTTGATCCTGGACCTGGGATTGCCGGACCTGGACGGAGCGGAAGTCCTGCGGGAACTCCGCCGGTGGAGCACCGTGCCGGTGCTGGTGCTGTCCGCACGCCACGGCTCGTCGGACAAGGTCGACGCCCTGGACGCCGGTGCGGACGATTACATCACGAAGCCGTTCGGACTGGACGAGCTGTTGGCCCGCCTGCGTGCGCTCCTCCGCCGCGTTCCGGAACCTGTATCGGTGCCCACGGTGGCCGCATCCTCCTTCACCGTGGACTTGGCCCGGCGGCAGGTCACGAGGAAGGGGAACGTTGTCCGGCTGACGCCGACCGAATGGAACATCCTGGAACTCCTGGTCCGGAACCCTTCGCGGTTGGTGACCCAGCAGCAGCTCCTTCTGGACGTCTGGGGACCGGCTTACGAGACGGAAGCCAACTACCTGCGCGTGTACATGGCGCAGTTGCGGCGGAAGCTGGAGGCCGACCCCGCGAAGCCCCGCCACCTGCTGACCGAACCCGGCGTGGGGTACCGGTTTTTGCCCTGAACCCGACAGGAAATCGGGGTCCCACAACCCTATGAACGCGGATGTATGTGCGGCAGGATGTTGACTGTTTCCGAAACCGTTTCACGTCCGCACCACAAGGAGAACCGGCCATGCCAATGACGCTCAACCCCTACCTTGGCTTCCGCGAGAACGCCCGGGAGGCGATGACCTTCTATCAGTCCGTGTTCGGCGGCGACCTGGCCCTCAGCACTTTCGGGGAGTTCCACGCCAGCGAAGATCCGGCGGAATCAGACAAGATCATGCACGGCATGCTGACGGCCAGCAACGGCCTGGTTCTAATGGGGGCTGACACGCCCAACGGCATGGACCTCCCGACCGGCAGCTCCATTTCGGTTTCCCTCAGCGGCGACGACGAAGCTGAACTGCGCGGCTACTGGGACAAGCTGTCCGCCGACGGCGGCACTGTCACCGTTCCGCTCGAACCGGCGCCCTGGGGCGACATCTTCGGCATGTGCACCGACCGGTTCGGTACTGCCTGGTTGGTCAACGTCACCAACCCGCAGGCGGCTCCCGCGTCATAGGTGCTGCTTCAAGCCAAACCTACAAGAACGGAACAGCGGCGGTTTAGCCCGCCGCTGTTCCGTTTCCTGTTTGTTCGTGCTGTGACGGCTACTCAGACATCGCCGGTTCAGATCCAGTGGGGGGCTGATGGCACGTTTTCCAGCGGGACGCCATTCTGGGTGGCGGTGACCCCGGGGGTGCCGCGGCCGGTGGCCCATTGGGTGATGCCGGGCAGGGTCCCGGTGACGAGGGTCGGGTTCTGGGCGGTGGTGTCGCCGTAGGTGAGGTCCGTGCCGGTGACGGTTCTGTCTACCCTGATGAGGAGTCCGGTGTCGGTGGCGCGGGTTTTCCAGGCGCTGGTGATGTCTTGCAGGAGCCGTGTCAGGACGGGTGCCGGGATGTCACTAAAGCTGGCGCCGTTGTTCAGGTCCACGGCGTGGGTCCAGACTTCGCGGGTGCGCATCCAGACGGTTTCGCTGGCGGGGACGGTCCGTCCTTGGGCGGTTTTGACCCGCTCGTGCCAGGCCTGTTCGGGGAGGTCGCGCCATTCGACGTTCAGGTGCACTGCGGAGTGGTCAAAGAGGTTCCGCAGCGCGATCGGGGACAGGGTCGCGCCGAAGTTGATTTCGTCGTCCCGGGCCTCGGGGGAGGCGTACATGGGTGTTTCGATCCCTGTCGCGGCCCATTCGATGAGCCGGGAGATGGCGCGGGCGTTGTAACCGATGTGTGCCACCAGGTGTCGGCGGGTCCAGCCGTGAAGGAGGGCGGCGCCGTCGAGTTCGGTATCCGTGAGCTCGTTGAGTTTGCGGGCGAAGAACGCGGTGCCCCGGCGCGCCTGCAGCAAGGACTGCAGGAGCGCCGGGTCGGTGGTTTGGTCGGTGCGGGCACCCATCAGGCTTCCTTGATGACGCGGTTCTTCAGCTGGCCCAGGCCTTCGATCGTGGTGACCAGGAGCTGGCCTTCCTGCAGGTAGCGCTTGGGGTCCTGGGCGTGGCCCACACCGCCGGGAGTACCGGTGGCGATGACGTCGCCCGGGTTCAGGGTGATGATGGTGGAGATGTAGGAGACCAGGAACTCGGGGGTGAACACCACGTCGCCGGTGGGGGTGCTCTGCTGGATGTCCCCGTCCACGGCGCTGGTCATCAGCGGTCCGGCGCTGAATTCGTCCTGCGTGACCAGGGCGGGGCCAAAGGGTGTGGATTTTTCCCAGGTCTTGCCTTGGAGCCACTGGATGGTGCGGAACTGGTAGTCGCGCATGGACACGTCGTTGAGGACGGCGTAGCCGGCGATGTGGTCCTTGGCGTCGGCTTCGCTGATGCGGCGGCCGGTCTTGCCGATGATCACGGCGAGTTCGGCTTCCCAGTCCACGGTGTCGGATTCCTGCGGGAGGGCCAGGTCATCGTTGGGTCCGATGAGGGATTCGGCGTACTTGGCGAACAGGGTGGGGTACTCGGGGACGTCCCTCCCCATTTCCTTGATGTGGTTGCGGTAGTTATGGCCCACGCAGATGATCTTGCCCGGGACGGGGACGACCGGGGCGAGGTCGGCGCCCTTGGCCGGGTGGGTGGTGCCGGTGGCTGCCTTGGCGATGGACTCCCAGGCGGGGTCCTTCAGGAGTGCTCCGACGTCGGTGAACCCGGGAATCTCGGTGAGGGTGTCGCCGTCCTGGCGGACCGCCGTCGTGCCTTCAGAAGTGCGGAGGGTGAGGAGTCTCATGCGTTCTTGCGTCCTTCGGTGTAGGTGCGGGTGAAGTTCAGGCGTTCAAAAATGGGGGCGTCGCTGAAGCGGAACAGGTCAAACTGGGTGTCCGCCTGCAGGGACCATTGGGTCCAGGACGGGACCACGAACAGGTCGCCCTTTTCCAGGTTCCGGGTCTCGCCGTTCAGGACCACGGTCCCGGAGCCTTCGAAGACCTGCCAGACACTGGAGCCGACCTCGCGGACCGTCTCGGTGGCGGCGCCGGGGCGGAGGCGGTGGAACTCGGCACGGATGGTGGGCATCACGTCCCCGCCGGTGGTCGGGTTGGTGTAACGGACGGCGGCGTGTCCCTGGGACACGGTGGCGGGGTGGCCCTCGTCCTCCAGGAGCAGCTGTTCGCGCAGGGCGGCGTCCGTGTACTTCCAGCGGTAGGCGGCGATGGGGGAGTTGACGGTGTCCTGCAGGCCGGAGAGCGGGCGAAGGCCGGGGTGGGCCCACAGCCGCTCGGACCGGGAAATATCCGGGGTGGCCTCGTCGGTGACGCGTTCGGTGCCGAACTCGAAGAAGCCGGCGTCGGCGTAATGCACAAACGGGATATCCAGCCCGTCGATCCAGGCCATGGGCTCGTCGGTGTCGTTGTGGTGGCCGTGGAAGTTCCAACCCGGCGTCAGCAGGAAGTCGCCGCGGGACATACGGACGGGGTCGCCGTTCACCACGGTCCACACGCCTTCGCCCTCGACCACGAACCGGAACGCGTTCTGCGAATGCCGGTGCTCCGGCGCGGTTTCCCTCCCGCCCAGGTACTGGATCGCGGCCCACAGCGTCGGAGTCGCGTACGGGGTTCCGGCCAGGCCCGGGTTCGCCAGGGCGATGGCGCGGCGTTCCCCGCCACGGCCCACGGGCACCAGGTCACCGGCACGCGCGGCCAGCGGATACAAATCATCCCACCGCCACACATGCGGCACCGCCTTCGGGGTGGGCACCATCGGCATCAGGTCACCGATTTCCGTCCACAACGGAATCAGGTTTTCCTTGCCGAAATCCCGGTACAACTCCGCCAACGCCGCAGCCTCCTTCGGCGTCGGCTCCGGCAACGCATGGCTGGCTGCAACAGACTCATGGGTGATGTTCTCTGCGCTGACGGACACGATGGGCTCCTCGATGAGTAACGGATAAGGCTTGGGCGTGGTTCAACACTAGGGAGGGCGCCCTGTGACGCCCAGCATCTTCTGACAGGCAGAATTATCAGGGCGGGAGGGGTGTCAGCTCGACGGACCCGATTCGGCTGGATTGGCTGCAATATCGATTTCCAGCTGGCGGCGCGTTTCCAGCATTACCTGGACCAGTCCGGCGTCGAAGAGTTTCCGGAACCTTCCCACCGGGGTGGCAACGCTGAGCGCCCCCACCACCGCGCCCCGCCCATTGTGGATGGCCATCCCGAAGGCGCTGATTCCTTCTTCGGTGCCCTCGAAATTTGCCGCAAAGCCGTTGCTGCGGACTGCTTCCAGCTCGCGGAGGAACCCCGGATACTCGACGTCCGGGATGCTGTCTCCGCCGATCTCGGCGTTGTGGCTCCGGAACAGCTGCTCGATCATGGCGGATTCCAGCTCGGCCAACATCGCTTTGCCACCTGAAGCCTTGTTAGCGGGCATGACCGTACCTTGGCGGTCTCCTACCCGCAGGGCGTTGGTCCCTTCCACAGTGTCCAGAAAACGGACCTTTGTGCCCACGCGAATCATCAGATTTACCGTCTCGCTGGTGCGGAAGCACAGCAGTTCCATATGCGGCCTCGAAATTTCCCGCAGCTGCCGCGTCCAGCTCACGCCGGCCGGACCTGCCCCCATGGCCGGTCCCGGAACATAGCGGCGCGTCTCATCCTGGACCGCAAAACCGCGGTAAACCAGCATCGCAAGCAGTCGGTGCGCGGTGGAGGGGGCCACTTCAAGTTCCTGCGCCGCATCCTTGAGCCGCAGGCTACCGACATCCCGCAACAGCTGAAGAAGCTGCAGCGCGTTGTCCACGGCTTCGATGGGATAGGTGGGCACCCGGCGGACGGGAAGATTCTGCATATCAGAATTGTATTGGTGTTCATTCGGGGTGACCACCACAGTAGTGGCATGAATCACACACTTTCCCCTGCAGCGCAGCCGGGCCCCGCCGCCGGACCGGAGCGGTCAGGACTCTCCGGATATCCCAGGCGTTCGGTCCTTGCCGTCCTGGTCTGCTGGCTGTTGGTCGTCTTCGACGGCTATGACCTGATTGTCTACGGTACTGTCCAGGCATCCCTGATCAACGACACGGGCTGGGGCCTGACCAAGGCCACGGCGGGCACCATCGGCTCCATGGCCTTCATCGGCATGATGATCGGTGCGATTTTCGCCGGCCGCATGTCCGATGCGTGGGGCCGCCGCCGAACCATCATTGGCTGCGCTGTCGTCTTTTCGGTGTTCACCATCCTGTGCGCCTTCGCCCCGAACGCCCCGGTGTTCGGGGGATTGAGGCTGCTTGCCGGCATTGGACTGGGCGGCCTGGTGCCTTCCGCGAATGCCTTGGTAGCTGAGCTGGTGCCTACCAAGTGGCGGTCAACCATTGCCACCCTGATGATGTCAGGGGTGCCGATCGGTGGCTCCATTGCGGCGCTGGTCGGCATCCCGCTCATTCCGGCCTTCGGCTGGCCCACGATGTTCCTGATAGCCGTGCTGGCATTGGTGGTTGTGATTCCGCTGGGTATCCGCTACCTGCCGGAGACGCTGCCCTCTGGTGCGGCCGGGACAGCGGAGAAGGAACCGGGCGGCTTCGGCTCCCTGCTCCGGGCACCGTTCTTCGGTATGAGCGTGCTGTACGCCATCGCCACCCTCGTGACCCTCTTCGCCTGGTATGGCTTGGGTACCTGGCTGCCCAACCTGATGCAGCTGGCTGGCTACAACCTCGGCTCTGCACTCACGTTTGCCCTCGCCCTGAACATGGGAGCCGTAGCGGGGTCGGTCATCACCGCGTGGGCGGGAACCCGGTTCGGCCCGATCCCCACGGCGATCGCCGCTGCGGCCGTGGCTGCCGCCGCACTGCTGGTGCTGGTGACCGGCCCAGCGGTCACCGTCGTCTACATCATGTTGGTCCTGGCCGGTGTGGGGACCCACGGCACCCAGTGCCTCATCATTGCCGCCGTCGCCAGCCACTATCCGGCGCATCTGCGCGGGACGGCTTTGGGATGGGTCCTCGGCGTTGGCCGGATCGGTGCCGTTGCGGCCCCGCAGGTCGGCGGGCTGCTGCTGGCCGCCGGACTCGGCGTCAACTCCAACTTCCTGGCCTTCGCCGGCGCCGCCGCGGTCGCTGCCGTGCTCCTCGGAGCCATCGCCGTCAAGATCAAATCTTCTACCTCTACCCCCATCCCAGAAGGAGCCAGAAATGTCTGACCTGAAAACGTCCACTGAAGTCCTCGTTATTGGTGGCGGAATGGCAGGCCTCGCCGGCGCCCTGGCGCTGCGTGAGAACGGCGCGGACGTCACCCTGGTGGAACGGGCTCCGGAATTCGGCGAAGTGGGCGCAGGCCTGCAGATGGCCCCGAACGCTTCCCGCGTCCTCCAGCGCTGGGGCCTCCTGGAAAAGGCCCTGGAAATCGGTGTCCAACCCAAGCACCTGGTCTTCCGCGACGCCATCACCGGCGAGGAACTCACGCGCCAGACGCTCGGCGGGGAATTCGCGGAGCGCTACGGCGCACCGTACGTCGTCATCCACCGCAGCGACCTGCACCGCGTTCTGCTCGAGGGCTGTGAGGCCGCTGGCGTCAAGCTCGTCAACGATGTCATGGTTGAAAGCGTTGAAACCGTCAACGGCCGGGGCGTGGCCCACACTGCCACGGGCGTCGAGTACCACGCCGATGTCATCATCGGTGCCGACGGACTGAAGTCCAGTCTCCGTCCGCTCGTGGCCAACGACGAGCCGGTTTCCTCGGCCTATGTCGCATACCGGGGCACCGTGCCGATCACCGAAAACACGCCCAGGGCCGACCTTGAAGACGTCATTGTTTACCTCGGACCGGACTGCCACCTCGTGCAGTACCCACTGCGCAAGGGTGAGCTGTTGAACACCGTAGCCGTCTTCAAATCGCCCTCCTTCGAACGCGGCGAAGAACAATACGGCGGCGTCGATGAGCTCGAGGACGCCTACAGGAACTGCGTCCCGGCCGTTCAGGAAGCGCTGAAGAACCTGGCGACGGGAATCCGCTGGCCCATGTATGACCGCGACCCTGTCGAGAACTGGGTTGCCGGCCGTATGGTGCTGATGGGCGACGCCGCACACCCCATGCTTCAGTACCTGGCTCAGGGCGCCTGTCAGGCCCTTGAAGATGCGGCCGTGCTGCAGGACGTCAGCAACGGCACCGTCTTCACGGCAGAAGGCATCAACCCCGAAGCCTGGGACGATGCGATCAAGGAATTCACCAGCGTCCGCGCAGGCCGTACCGCCCGCGTCCAGCGCACCGCCCGCGTCTGGGGTGAATCCTGGCACGTCTCAGGACTGGCGCGCACGCTCCGGAACCTTTTGTTCAAAAGCCGAAAGGACGGGGACTTCCAGTACAACGACTGGCTTTACGGCCAGGATCAGCCCGGAACCCCGGAACTCCGGGCAGCAGCCCAGCCGGAAGCGCTCCCTGTCTGAGTCCCTGACTGGCTGAGCCTGCTACACGGGTCAGAAGTCCTTGAGAAGGGGCTGCACGCAATGCAACCATTGATGCGTGCAGCCCCTCATTTGCATACCGACCAGTCCCGGTCTGCCGGCGTAACGGAGAGCGCTATGCGGAACGTCACCCTGTATCTGGACGTCGACGGCGTGGTGTGCCCGTTCGGAGCAACGGGTTGGACGCCGTGGGGTTCCGGCTGGCGCCTCGCGAACGCCGGGGTTCTCGAAGTGGCTTATGCTGGCCAGCTGGTTGACGGGCTGAACCAACTTTCCCGTGCGCCGGGAGTCCGCTTTGTGTGGCTCACCAGCTGGGAGGACATGGCCGCGGAGTACCTGTGCCCGGCTATCGGCCTGGCCGGCGGCCGCTGGCCCTGCCTGACGGCGGAGGGCGGCGGAACGGGGGAGGGCTGGTGGAAGCTCGCCGCCCTCCAGGAGGACCTGGCGGCCAACACCCCTGACGGCGTCGTGTGGATTGACGACCAGCTCCGGTATGAACAGGAAGCACTTGCCTGGGCCGGGTTCCTGGGCGAGCGCATCCTCACGGTGTCGCCCGATCCCCGGCGGGGAATTTCTCCCGCCGAACTGGCCGCCGTCAGGGCGTTTGCCACCAGGCAGCTGTTTTGACCTAATGCCATGGACGCGTACGATCGATAAGGTTTCAAGCCGGTTCTGTTAACACCGCAGGTCATTCCACGTGAACTGCAGGTGAATTATGCTGCAGGGAAGGCGGGGGTAACGGAACTGCTGAACGTCGTCTCTGCAGATTGGGCAACAGGTGGATATCACCTTCATGGTGGCGCTGGTCATCGGACTGGCACTATTTTTCGACTTCACTAACGGTTTCCATGACACCGCAAATGCGATGGCTACCCCTATCGCCACCGGTGCCATCAAACCGAAGACCGCTGTGACGCTCGCCGCAATCCTGAACCTGGTCGGTGCCTTCCTCTCAACGGAAGTGGCCAAAACAGTCTCCGGCGGCATCATCCGGGAAGGCTCCGATGGTGTCCAGATCACTCCGGACATCATCTTCGCCGGGCTGATGGGCGCCATCCTCTGGAACATGATCACCTGGCTCAAAGGGCTGCCGTCCAGTTCATCCCATGCCCTCTTCGGCGGGCTGATCGGCGCAGCAATCGCCGGCATCGGTTTCAATTCCGTGAACCTGGAAACCCTGCTCCAGAAGGTCATCCTGCCCGCCATCTTCGCCCCGCTTATTGCCGGCCTTGTGGCGTACCTCTGCACCCGGCTCGCTTATGCGCTGACATCCCGGCACGATCCTGACACAGGCAGCAAGCTGACGCAGAAACGCGGCGGGTTCCGCACCGGCCAGATTTTCACATCCAGCCTTGTGGCACTGGCGCACGGAACGAACGACGCCCAGAAGACCATGGGCATCATCACCCTGGTGCTGATTTCCGCCGGCACCCAGGCCCCGGGCTCGGGCCCGCAGTTCTGGGTCATCACGGCGTGCGCGGTGGCCATCGCCGTCGGTACATACGCCGGTGGCTGGCGCATCATCCGGACCATGGGCTCCGGGCTCACCGAGGTCAAGCCCGCCCAGGGCTTCGCGGCCGAGACCAGCACCGCCTCGGCCATCCTTGCGTCCTCTCACTTGGGTTTCGCCCTCTCCACGACGCAGGTGGCGTCCGGCTCGGTGATCGGGTCCGGCATGGGCCGTAAGGGCACCACTGTGCGCTGGAACATGGTGGGCAAGATCGCACTGGGCTGGCTGTTCACGCTTCCCGCCGCCGGCATTGTGGGCGCGTTGACCGCGCTGCTCGTGAAGACGGGTGTGGTGGGTGTGGTGATTGCCGCCGTTGCCGGCACCGCCGCGGTGCTGTTTATGTTCTTCTATTCCCGCAAGTCGTCGGTGGGCCACCACAATGCCGTTGAAGTCGAAGAAGCGGGCCAGACCGTCCGCTTCGCCAAGAAGAATGCCCTCGTCCGGGCCCGCGCCAAGGCGAGCCAGCACAAGGATGCCGCCAAGGCGGACCAGCAGAAGGACGCTCAGCTATGAAGTGGTTGGAACTCTTGACCGTGGCCGGCACCACCCTGGTGTCCGCAGTAACGGTTGTGGTCCTGTATTCGCTGGGCGTGCGGCTGACGGCCATCGCCGGCGACGCCCAGCAGGCCTCACCCCGCGCCAAACGCTACTTCGCCTACACCTGCTTTGGCCTCTGCGGCGTAGCTGTGCTGTTCGGGCTGTATCTGATCATTCCTTACTTCAGCAAGTAGTCCTTTAGCCCGTCCACACCGCAGCGCTACTCTGGTTCCATGTCCAGGATCCAGTATTTTGTCGCGGCCTCCATCGACGGGTTCATCGCCACCAACAAGGATGACCTCGCCTGGCTTCTCGAATTCGACGGCTTCGAGGGCGGCAAGGAAAGTTACGAAACCTTCATGGCCGGCGTTGGCTGCATCGTGATGGGCGGCGAGACGTACGCCTGGCTGATGGAGCACGAACCCGGCAACTGGCCGTACCCTTCCACACCCTGTTACGTGTTTACCCGGCACGAGCACGTTGCCCCGGCCGGCATCGACATCACCTTCGTCCGCGGTCCCGTCGAGGAGTTCATCCAGGACTTCAAGGACCACGCCGGCGGCATGAACGTCTGGGTGGTCGGTGGCGGCAACCTCGCTGCACAATTCGCCGACGCCGGGCTGCTGGATGAACTCATCCTGTCGGTCATCCCCGTGGTGCTGGGCGAGGGCAAGCGGCTGCTCCCGCTGGAAGGCCCGACGACGCCACTTGAGTTGACGGCGTCCCGCACCTTGGGGCGGGGAATCGTGGAGTTGCGCTACACCCTCACGGCCCCGGAACGGCCCCGTTAGCCAACTCCGCCTGAGGCTGTCAGGCCTCCCCCGAGTCGTTGTCCCGCAGCATGTTGGTGATGCGGGCGGTGGAGAGGCGGCGGCCTTTTTCGTCGGTCATGACGATTTCGTGCGTTGTCAGGGTCCGGCCCAGGTGGATCGCGGTGCAGGTCCCTGTCACGGTGCCCGCGGCGATCGCACGGTGGTGCGTGGCGCTCACTTCGATGCCCAGGGCGTGGCGGCCGGCGCCGGCGTGCATCCCGGCAGCGAAGGACCCCAGGGTCTCGGCCAGCACCACATGGGCGCCGCCGTGCAGGATGCCCGCCACCTGGGTGTTTCCTTCCACCGGCATGCTGGCCACCGTCCGTTCCGGGCTCATCTCCAGGAAGTGGATCCCCATCTTCACGACCAGGGCACCGATGCCCATGTGGCCGAGCCAGTCGTGGAGGTCCGCCGGTATGCCTGCTGTGACCAATTCCTCAGTGAAGGGCTCGGGCGTGAAATTGTCCATCATGGGAACTAGGCTGGCACCTGTGAGTGAAACTACCAAACCGGCCCCCTTCCCGACCGAAACTACTGCGCTTGACGCTGCTGATGCCTTACAGGACATCAGCGTCCTGCCGGTCGGAGGCCAGGTTTCCGCTACGGAGGCACCCGTGGTTCCCATCACCGGCCAGCCGCGGCTTCTGGTGCTGGACGGCCACTCGATGGCGTTCCGCGCCTTCTTCGCCCTGCCGGCGGATAAATTCTCCACCGCCAACGGACAGCACACCAACGCCATCCACGGCTTCACCTCCATGCTGATCAACCTGATCAAGGAACAGAAGCCCACGCACATTTGCGTCGCCTTCGACGTCTCGGATGACACCACGCACCGCAAGGCGGAGTACAGCGAGTACAAGGGTGGCCGCAACGAAACGCCCCGTGAGATGAGCGGCCAGATCGACCTTATCGACAAGGTTATGGAAGCCTGGGGCATCAAGACCATCAAACTGCCCGGCTATGAGGCGGATGACATCCTGGCCACCCTCGCGGCCATGGGGGAAAAGGCAGGCTTTGAAGTCCTGCTCGTCTCGGGCGACCGCGACGCCTTCCAGCTGATCACGGACAACGTTTTTGTGCTCTACCCGAGGAAGGGCGTCAGCGACATCCCCCGGATGGACGCGGCCGCCATCCAGGAGAAGTATTTTGTGACGCCCGCCCAGTATTCGGACCTTGCCGCGTTGGTGGGGGAGACCGCGGACAACCTCCCGGGTGTTCCGGGCGTCGGCCCCAAGACTGCGGCAAAGTGGATCAACCTTTACGGCGGTCTCGAGGGCGTCCTTGAGCACCTGGACGCCATCGGTGGAAAAGTAGGGGACTCCCTGCGCGCCAATGTCGAGGACGTCAGGCGTAACCGGCGGCTGAACAGGCTCCACACCGACCTCGACCTCCCGCTCACGCTGGACGACCTCGCCGAACCGCGCCCGGACGAGGCCGCCCTGGAGACGCTGTTCGACGAGCTCGAATTCAAGACCATCCGTAACCGCCTCTTTGCCCTGTACGGCAGCGAGCAAGTGGAATCCGCGGAGCGCGAAAGCATCGCCACTCCGGACTTCGTGACTCCGGCCGGGGCAGCCGAGCTGGGCGCTTTCCTGGCGGCCGGCGCTGGCAAGTCATCGGCAGTCGCCGTCGACCTGGTGCCAGGGAGAATCGGTGAGGACGCCTCCGCACTGGCCATCGTCCGTGACGACGCCGCCGTCTACATCGACCTCGCCAGCCAGGACGCCGCCGCCGAAAATGTCCTCGCGGACTGGCTGCGCGATGAAAACTCCCCGAAGGTCATGCACGGCTACAAGGCCGCGCTGAAGGCCCTGTCCACCCGTGGCCTGGGCCTGGAGGGAGTGGTGGATGACACCTCAATCTCCGGCTACCTCATCCAGCCGGACCGCCGCACCTATGAACTCGCGGAGCTGGCCCAGCACCACCTCAACGTCAGTGTGCCGTCGGAGACCTCCAAGGCGGGCCAGCTGGAGCTGGCGTTCGACGGCGACGATGCCGCCGCTGCCGGTGCCCTGGTCCAGGTGGCGGCCGTGGTCCAGGCCTTGAGCCGGCACTTCGAATCAGAACTCACCGAACGCAAGGCCGGGGACCTGCTGACCACCCTCGAGCTGCCCGTCAGCCGCGTGCTGGCCGACATGGAAACCGCAGGCATCGCCATCGACCTGCCGCGCATGGACGAGCAGATCGCCGATCTGGCCAAGGTGATCGACAACGCGCAGGAACTTGCCTTCGCCGCGATCGGCCACGAGGTTAATCTCGGATCGCCAAAGCAGCTGCAGACCGTACTCTTTGACGAACTCGAGCTGCCGAAAACCAAGAAGATCAAGTCCGGCTACACCACCGATGCCGCGTCGTTGAAGAACCTCCTTGAAAAGACCGGGCATGAATTCCTGGTCCAGCTGATGGCGCACCGGGAGTCCTCGAAGCTGCGCCAGATGCTGGAGTCACTCAAGAAGTCCGTGACCGAAGACGGCCGGATCCACACCACCTATGCGCAGAATGTGGCAGCGACTGGCCGCATCTCCTCGAACAACCCGAACCTGCAGAACATCCCCATCCGCAGCGAGGAAGGCCGGCGCGTCCGTGGCATCTTTGTCGTCAGTGACGGCTACGAATGCCTGCTGTCCGCGGACTACTCGCAGATCGAAATGCGGATCATGGCGCACCTTTCGGGAGATGCAGGCCTGATCCAGGCTTACCAGGACGGCGAAGACCTCCACCGGTTTGTGGGCTCGAACATCTTCCACGTGCCGACGGAGGAAGTCACCAGCGCCATGCGTTCCAAGGTCAAGGCCATGTCGTACGGACTCGCCTATGGCCTGACCTCGTTCGGCCTGTCCAAGCAGTTGGAAATTTCCGTGGACGAGGCCCGCACCCTGATGAAGGACTACTTCGACCGGTTCGGCGCCGTCCGCGACTACCTTCGCGGCGTGGTGGACCAGGCCCGGGTGGACGGATACACGGCCACCATCGAGGGTCGTCGCCGTTACCTGCCGGACCTCACCAGCACGGACCGGCAGCTGCGCGAAAACGCGGAGCGCATCGCCCTGAACTCACCCATCCAGGGATCGGCCGCGGACATCATCAAGCGCGCCATGCTGGGCGTGCACGCTGAGCTGGCGGCCCAGGGACTGAAGTCGCGCATGCTGCTGCAGGTCCACGACGAACTGGTGCTGGAAGTCGCCGCCGGTGAGCGGGAAGCGGTGGAGAAGCTCGTCACAGAGCAGATGGGCTCTGCCGCGGACCTCACCGTCCCGCTGGATGTCCAGATCGGCGTGGGCCCCAGCTGGTACGACGCCGGCCACTAGGAACGGGCTGCTGGGACGGGACGGCTGGAAACGAACTGGACGGGGCACGATGGACAAGTACGACGTCAAGAAACAGTTCAAGGATCTGTAAGCGCCCCGGGCCCGGGACTTCGAAGTGGTCACCGTCCCGCCAAGACTCACAGGCTTGTGAAAAAGTGAAATATCCGACGCTAAGGTTTTTTCGGGCGTCGTAGTGGCCTGTATTTGCCGGGTTTGATGTGGTTGGCGCGGGGCCAGGTGTAGTCGCCGGTGAGGTTGATGTGTTCCCAGCCCAGGGGTGAGAGGAACCGCAGGAGGTCAGGATCGACGTGGCCGCCGTTGCCGGTCAGGGTGGTGATGGTGCGGTCGAGGTAGACGGTGTTCCAGAGGACGATGGCGGCGGTGAGAAGGTTCAGTCCGCTGGCGCGGTAGCGCTGCCGTTCGAAGGAGCGGTCGCGGATTTCGCCGAGCCGGTTGAAGAAGACGGCGCGGGCGAGGGTGTCCGGGCTTCGCCCTTGTTCAGGCCGGCGGTGACTTTGCGGCGCAGGCCGGGGTCTTGGAGCCAGTCGAGCAGGAAGAGGGTCCGCTCCATTCTGCCCAGTTCCCGTAGTGCGAGGGCGAGCCCGTTTTGGCGGCGGTAGGCGCCGAGTTTGCGCATCATCAGGGACACGGTCACGGTGCCGGTTTTGATGGACGCCGCGAGGCGGAGGATTTCATCCCAATGCAGAGCAATTGTTCTTGTGTTGATGGTCCCGCCGATCAGCGGCGCCAGGGCCGGGAGTCCTGGATCGTTGGTGGGGGTGTAGAGGCGGGTGTCGCCGATGTTGCGTTGTGTCTGCAGCCCCACCAGCAGGGGCCGGCAAGCGCCAGTCATTCCAGAAGCACCCTGATGGGCCCCGGACGGGACGGCGCATCAGACCTGGTCGTCACGGCGTCTGCTGTGCAGGCCCCGCCGATAGCCTGCTGTTATCAAGAGGATAGTCCACCTGCGGTGACCGCTTTCGGCCGTTCTTTGTCCTCGCCTGAGGCCCTGGCCCTGGCCGCTGGCGTGGAGACTTTCTGCGGCGCCGCGGTCCCGCTGCCTGGGGTGCGCTGACAAAGCAATCTTGTATCAGTGGCTGACGATGGTCAGCCACCAATTGTGATGAGGAGAAATTTGATGACCCACCATGTGAAGTCCATGCTCGAGGCCTACCCGAAGGATCTGCCAGGAGTGGACCTGGAGAAGCTTGCCGAGTGCATCGGGGCGTGCTTTGAATGCGCCCAGACCTGTACGGCGTGCGCGGATGCCTGTCTCGGCGAGGACATGGCCGCTGAACTGACCAAGTGCATCCGGACCAACCTGGACTGCGCTGACATTTGCGCCGCGACCGGCAAGATCCTGTCCCGGCGCACCGGGTATGACCCGGACAGTCCTGGCAGCCTGCGCGGCCGCGTGCAAGGCCTGCGCCGGCGAATGCGAACAGCACGCCGGCATGCATGAGCATTGCAGGATCTGCGCAGAGGCGTGCCGCTGCTGCGAGGCGGCCTGCACGGAACTCCTGTCAGCGTTGGGCTGATATGTAGGCCCCGTTGTCAAGAGGCAGAGGTGAGCGGCTCCTGGCTTTTTGGTTCCAGGGGCCGCTCATTATGTGCCGGCCGGTTGTGGTTTCGGTGTTGGCGAGTCTTTTTCTCGACTGCAGTGTCAGGCTGATATTCGCGGGTTGGTTACCGCATGACGATGTGTTCGGCTGGGAGCGTATCGGTGGTCTAGTTTCGAGCGTCGACAGTTGAGGCCCGTCTGCTCATAGCCCAGTCTCGGGTTAGCTCCGCGTGCTGCCGAATCGCGTTGACTCATCCACCCTGGCCCAGCGGGCCGCCGTTAAAGGCTCCGCAAATCACCCGGCAGGATCCCAGCCGGGGACACTAAAGACATCGTGAACGCCCAGGAAACCGAGATTAAGGAAATGCAGCGGCTGTTGAACACCCTTTAAACTCTGCATTGCGGGCTGCTGACCGCACTACAAGGCCGGTGAGCAGCCCGCGGCATACCATCGGTGACACTCTACCTAGCCTTGGTGACGGCGGACGGCGCCTGAGATAGGCGGTTACAGTGGTACTGCGCAACGACTGCGAAAGGAACCTCTCATGGGTAAGGGCTCCACGCCACAGAAGCTGTCTCTGACCGGATCCGTGGCCCTTGGGACGGGGGTGATGATCGGCGCGGGGATTTTCGCTCTTGTGGGGCAGGTCGCCGAGCTGGCCGGGGGCTGGGTGCCTTGGGCGTTCTTCGCCGGGGCCGTGGTCGTGGCTTTCAGCTCTTATTCGTACATCCGGTATTCTGCAGCGAACCCGTCCTCGGGCGGGATTGCGATGCTGCTTAAGGCCGCCTACGGGCCAGGAGTGGTCGCTGGGTCTTTTTCGCTGTTCATGTATGTGTCCATGATCCTGGCTGAGTCTTTGCTGGGCCGCACCTTCGCCACCTATCTGCTGCGGCCCTTTGGTTTGCAGGGCTCGGTCCTGTGGGTGCCGGTCCTGGCGGTGGCCGCGATCGCGGTCGCTGCCTTGGTGAACCTGGTGGGCAACCGGTGGGTTGAGGGATCGGCCACGGTAACGGCGGCGATCAAGATTATCGGTATCGCCGTGCTGGCCATCGCGGGTATCCTCGCGGCCGGCGTGTCGTCCCTGGGCCGGCTGTTTACCGTGGCGGACCGCACGCCACCGGATCAGGGGTGGCTGGGCTTCCTGGCCGGGGTCACGCTGTGCATCCTGGCGTACAAGGGCTTTACAACGATCACCAACCAGGGCGCTGACCTGCGCAATCCTGAGCGCAACATCGGCCGGTCCATCATGATTGCCATCGGCCTGTGCACCGCGCTCTACCTGCTGATCACCGTAGCGGTCACCGGCAGCCTCACGGTCGAGCAGATCCTCGGGGCCCGGGACTATGCCCTGGCCGAGGCCGCTTTGCCGACCTTCGGCTCCTGGGGCGTGACGCTGACTGTGGCGATCGCCGTGGTCGCCACGCTCTCCGGACTGGTGGCCAGTCTGTTCTCGGTCTCGAAGCTCTATGACATGCTTCGAGACATGGGGCAGGCCCCCGGGCTGCCCGGGCAGGAGGGTCACCAGTCGCTGTACATCACCGCGGGACTGGCCATGGTGATGGCCGCGTTCTTCGACCTGTCCCAGATTGCCTCTCTCGGAGCGATTCTGTACCTCGCCATGGACATCGCCATCCACGTCGGTGTAATCCGCCACCTCAGAAGGGACATCGAGGCCAAGGTCTGGATCCCATGGACGGCCATCGTGCTCGACACCGCCGTTCTCGTGCCGTTCGTGCTCATCAAGGCCCAGTCGGATCCGCTCACCATCGTGATCACCGTTGTCGTGGCCGCAGTGATCACTCTTGCCCAGTGGATCGTGGTGCGCCACCGGCGTCGGGACGGCGCACCCTCACAGGAAGCCTCGCCCCAGGACCACCCCCACTGACGCTTACCCCCGCGTCCTCCTGCTGCTCATACGCCACGTCCACCGTGCGGGTCCGGGTGTGATCGGTCCGTGACTGTGGCTCACGGATCAAGTCATTGTTTGGTGGGCGCGCGCTGTTCGTCGAATTGGCGGGCAATCAGGACATCGGTGCTGGAATGGGCAAGGATCGACAGGACGATGACCAGGGCGATCAGGTGGAAGACCTGGTCGGCCAGGCCAATACCGGATTCGAGGACAATGAGGCCGTATACGACAGAAGCGAAACCTTTGGGCCCGAACCACATGGCCGCCAGCTGTTCTCTCCTGCCCAGAGCGGACCCGAGGAAGGAGACAAAAAGAGCTGCTGGGCGGGCAGCAACAATGGCCAGGACGGCGAAGATCCATCCGGCCAGCGGGATCTCCCCGAACAGGAACGCCGGCGTGATCAGGGCGCCGAAGACCATGATCGCGGCGAGCTTGATCAATTCCGTGATCAGTTCTCCGAACTGTTCAAATTCGTGCCGGAGCCCCCTGCCCGCAGTAGCGACAGTGACACCGGCGGTGAAGGCCGCGAGGAAGAGGTTGGCATGGGTGGCATAGCAGATGGCCAGCACCAGCAGGCCGATGGAAACCGCGAGCAGAGGCTGAAGCGACCTGGCGGCCTGCAGGAAGGGAAGCCGCTCCAGCAGCAGGACACCATAAGGGACCACGATTCCGACAACGATGCCCAGGCCGAGTTCCTCAGCCAGTTGCCACCCGTGAGCGTCCGTGCCCCCGGTGAATGCCAGGAGCACCAGGACGATGGGAAGGGCAAGGCCGTCATTGAGGCCTGATTCGACGTTCAGCAGGTGACGGAGCCGGGCTGGAACTTCTTCACGTCCCACGATCGCAGCGGCAAAAACGGGATCGGTAGGGGCGAGGACGGCACCTATGAGGAAGGACTCCAGCCAGGGAAGCCCGGCCACGAAATGGGCCAGGAGGGCCGTGAGCACCAGAGTAATGGGCAGACCGAGCAGCAGCGCCCTGCCGGGCAGCCGCCACGCACGCCGAAGGTCGGAGACCCCCGCCCTCATGCCGTCGGTGAAAAGGACTGAAAACAGTGCGAGCTCTGCCAGGCCACCCACGATAGGGTCGCCGGGTCCAATGTGAAGAACGCCCAGCACGCCGTCGCCCAGGACAAAACCACCGAGCAGGAAAAGGACAGCCGTGGACAGCACCGTCCGGTGCGCGCGCTCGGAGACCAGCACAGCGATCATCAGGAGCACGGCAAAGACCAGGACAAGCGATGCCGACATCATCACCTCCTACAAGCCGCCCTCGGGTGGCGGCCGAACACCACCGGACGCGGCCAGAGCACTGAACGTTCCGATTCTCAGACCGGCTTCCGGCCAGCCTAACGGGAAGACTGGGCGAACCGTCATGGCGTCTTCTGGCCGTGGCGCCGTTCAAAAGACCAGCAGGCCCTTTTCCAAGCCCGGTCGGGGCGTCAGACGTTCACGCAGCCGGCAGCGTCCGACTGTTGTTTTGTTTCCCGGGCCTGACAGGCACGGGGCCGGTGGGCGGACTTCCTGCGCCATGCCAGCCGGGCAGGGGTCGTGTTCGCTGAGATCACTGGGTTGTGCGGAAAGGGTGCCTCAAGCGCCGCTAACGACCGTCGCGGGTGATGCTTCCCGTTGGCAGGTCGCTTCAAATTAGGAGTGTGCACGCTGGGAAGAACCCCTCGGAGATGACGTCATCGCTTCGGCAACAATCGACAGACTCATCCACCACGCCAGACGTCATCGCTCTCAAAAGCGCCAGCTGCCGCGGACGCCACCACACCAAACGCACGCCTACCCCACAACCCACCCACTGGCAGCCTCCGGACCTGGCGCGGGTGACCCTCACCGCGACCCTGCAGCCTGGGCAGCGGCCGAGGCTCGTCACGTTCGTCGCTTAGGGCTGGTCGGAGGTCCGCTCGCAACCGGCAGTCGCTGACCATATCACCGTCGCCCTCACGGCAGCGGGGCAGAGCGGGTGGGAGGGGCTGGCGATTCCGGCCAAGGGCTTGACCGGCCCCAGCTATTATGGGCACGCGTTCTGGGACACAGAGGCGTACACGTGCTGCAGGCGCTCACCTACACCGCACCCCAGGCTGCGCGCGACGCACTGGGGTGGCGGCACTCGATCCTGCCCCAGGCGCGTGAGCGGGCGGCCCAGCTCGGGCTGGCCGAGGCGGTGTTTCCCTGGCGTACGATTGCCGGGCGTGAATGTTCTGGCTATTGGCCGGCCGGACGGGCTCCGGCCCATCGGCGACCCAGCCGATGATGCCCGCAACATGGCGCCTATCGTTCGAGGAGCCTCGGACAAGGCGTCCGGCTACCGGTCTATTCGTACACCGGAAGACCGCCCCGTGTTCTTTCCTTAGGAGGTCTTGGGCCGGACGACCAGGACAGGACATGGCGCGTGGTCGATGACCTGGGTGCTGACCGAGCCCAGGTGCAACCCGGGAAATCCCCCATGCCCTCGGGAGCCAACGACCACAAGATCCGCGTCCTGGGCCGCGTCGAGTATTGCCGATGCCGGTGAATCACTGTTAACGACCTGCCCGGTGGCGGTCACCCCCTCATCTGCAGCAGACTTCAGCGCCTCAGCCTGAAGCGTCCCTGCGATCTGCTCCGGGGACTCTTCATCGGCGATTCCACCCGCCGCCGTTTCCAGCACAGCCGGATACCAGGCCATCGGCGCCCTGTTCCATGCCGTGACCAGGCGGAGCTGACCGTCGCGCTGCCGGGCCTCGTCCACCGCCCAGCTCAGCGCTGTCTGAGAATGTTCGGAACCGTCAAACCCCACCACAATCGTGAACGCGCTGTCACTGCTCATTTGTCTTCCTTTCCCTAGCCACAAAGTGCATCCTAGCCCCAACGTGCCCGCACCGTTCAGAATCGGAAGTGCGACGGTCGGCGCAGGCACTACAGCCGCTCGACACTGCCGGAGAGATTGGGTGCATGATATGAATTCCGGACCTCCGATGCCGAAGGCGGCGTTCCATCCCAGGACCGCCGAGCACCGCGACAAGGGACGGGGTATGCTCCGCCTGCGTGATGCGGTGGCGATGGCAGTCGGAGGTGTCAATTTTCACTCGGCGTTGACACTCGGCCCTGAAAAGCTGCCCGGCCGGCAGCGCCACGGGGTTCAGCGATGCCGCTGCTCTCCTCCCTAGCCCTGCGCCGTCTCAGGCCATTCACGGTCACCCATTGGGGCAGCTTGGTCATCGCGGTTCTTTGTTGGTGACTCCTTCCGGAGGGCTTTCCAGCGTGGAGGCGTCGGTGTTCGCTCCGCAGACGATCACCGCTATGCGTTCGCCGTCGCGGGGGACGTAGGCTCCGGAGGTGACCGCAGCGAATGCCGCCGCTGCACCGTACTCGGCGGGGATCCGATAGTCGCTCCACAACTGGGAGCGGGCGGAGACGATGGCTGTGTCGTCCACTAGCCCGGATTTTTCATGATGCTCGGGTTGGCCGTCGGGTTCCGGTTTGATTCTGGTTCGGGCTGATTTTCTGGTTTTGGGTGTGCTGGCAGGGCCTGGTGTCGCTGGTTGGGCGTCGGGTTCCACGTCTCCGATGGGTCGTGCTGGTGGTTGAAGGGCTGGCCGAGTGGTTCTCAGGCCAGAAGCCGGTCCTGTTGTCGGAGGCTGTTTTTCAGCTCGGTTATAGCGGCCAGGAGCGTGGTGATCGTTTCGGTTTCCGGTGCTTTGTCAGGGATCAGCAGCCGTGTCCGCCGGGCA
>NZ_PZKO01000058.1:0-94155 GCF_014926485.1 Pseudarthrobacter sp. AB1 | reverse complement strand
CCTTTTCGATGCGGGTCAGGTCTTCGAGGCTCATCTTGCCGGCAGCACAGGCGCCCACGGCTTCGAAGGCGTCAATCAGGGTGACTTCCTTTTCGGAGCCGTCCTCCAGCTTGACCCAGCCCGGCATGATGGAACCGGCATAGACGAACACGCTGGCCAGGTCCAGGCGGGCGGCAGCCATCAGCATGCCCGGCAGGGACTTGTCACAGCCGGCGAGCAGGACGGAGCCGTCGATGCGCTCGGCCTGCATCACGGTTTCCACGGAGTCGGCAATGACTTCACGGGAAACGAGCGAGAAGTGCATGCCTTCGTGGCCCATGGAGATGCCGTCCGAGACGGAGATGGTGCCGAACTGCATCGGGAAACCGCCGCCTGCGTGGACGCCTTCCTTGGCGCCCTGGGCCAGCCGGTTCAGGGAGAGGTTGCAGGGAGTGATTTCATTCCAGGAACTGGCAACGCCGATCTGGGGCTTGGCAAAGTCATCATCGCCCATACCCACAGCCCGGAACATACCGCGCGCGGGGGCCGCATGGATCCCGTCGGTGACGACCCGGCTTCGGGGCTTGATGTCGATCTTGTTCTCGGTTGCTGTTTGGGTGTCCTCACTCATGGTCAAAGTCTATGACTCCGATCGGGACGCCAACGACTCGAACCGCACGTTTGGCCCATTTTCAGGAATATTTCGATCAAATAGTGGACGCTCGTCTCAAATTCTGAGACGGCCCCTTATGGGCCTGCCGGAACCTAGACAGCCCCGTTCGCGCCGACGTACCGTCAGGGAACGGCAACCATGCCATCCGGACTGAAGGGCCCTGCTATGGATTTTGTCTTCTGGATTATCCTCATTGTGCTGATCGTGGGCGTTGTGTGGTGGCTGCTGAACCGCAGCAACTCCTCGAGCACCGGCGGCTCCACGCCGATCCGGACGGACGGCGGGCTCGCTGGCGGAAGCGCAGCTGCCTCGGCGGAAGCCGCCGGCACAACGGGCATCCCCAGCGCTGCGGGCTTCGGCGCCGCTGAGCCGGCACCACCAACAACGGCGGATGATGCGCCCGAGCACTCCAGCACTCCAGAACACCAGGATGCCGCCGCCGGGCACCAAACCGGCCTTAAAGAAGAAGTCGACGTTGAAAAGGACCCCAGCGATGGGCAGGACGCCGGTGTTGAACCCATCGCGGCCGGTTCCACGGACGCTGAAGCCGAGGATCCGGCCCGCCCGGTGGACGTATCAACGCAGGAACCTGGAATCCAAGAAGCCGGTAACCAGGAGAGTGTGAGCCGGCAGGCAGACGAAGCTGAGTGGGAAACCCAGTGGTCAGAGGCAAGTGCGCCAACCCAACCCGCGGCCAGCCGCAGGCCATCAGGCGACTCAGCCACCGTGATGGCAGATATCCCGCTGTCCGAACTGCCAGCCGCCCAGGGCACCGGGCCTGAGCATCACCCGGAGTACACGGAGCCCCACGCGCCCACGCTGCCCGGCGCCGAAACGGCCGCTGCCGAAGCAGTTGAAACGGAATCCGCGGCCATGGAGCCCGCAGCGGTGGCGGACTCCGACGCTGCGGCGGAACCGACCGGGCATCTGGCCGCGGATCAGCCCTATGGCGCCGGTTCCGCGTCGCCCGGCCCGGACGGCAGCGGCCCGGCGGATTTCGAGGTCAAGGCCAACGCCGGAACCATGGTCTATTACGAGGAGGGGCATCCTGACTATGAGCAGACGACAGCCGACGTCTGGTTTGAGTCGGCGGCCCATGCCGAAGCTGCAGGTTTCCGGGCTCCCCGACGCACCCGTATCTGACTGGGCGGGAGCGCTCTTTCGTACATTCTCGGCGGCCAAGCCTCCTGCGGGCGCCTTCGCAGTGATCCTGGCCCTGCTGCTGTCGGGCTGCACCGGGGACGCCACCGATGCTCCCACCGCCAGCATCACGGGAAGAGTGAGCGGACCCGGCACGGAAATCGGAACGGCCCCGGGAAACACGACGCCGCCGGAGATTGTGGCGCGGCTCGATCTTCAGCTCGACATTCCCTGGGCCGCGGTATTCCTACCGAACGGAACTGCCGTCATCTCCGAGCGTGACTCTGCGCTGCTGAAAGCTGTCCGGGATGGCAAGACCATCACCATCGGCCAGGTCCCCGGCGTTGCTCCAGCCGGTGAGGGAGGACTTTTGGGCCTCGCCCTCTCCCCCAATTTTCCGGCCGACAGCTACCTTTACCTATACTTCACTTCCGCGCAGGACAACCGGATCGCCCGGTTGAAACTGACGGAACAGCCCGACGGAGCCCTGGACCCAGGCGACCCCGAGGTGGTCTTTTCCGGAATCCCGAAAGCGTCCACGCACAACGGCGGCCGGATCCGGTTCGGCCCGGATGGGTTCCTTTACGTGGGTACTGGAGACTCCCAGCGCCGGGAACAGCCGCAGGACCCGAACGCCCTGGGCGGGAAGATCCTGCGGCTGACGCCGGAAGGTGGCCCTGCCCCCGGTAACCCTTTTGGCAATGCCGTCTACAGCCTGGGGCACCGAAACGTCCAGGGTCTGGCATGGGACAGTTCCGGCCGGCTCTGGGCCAGCGAGTTCGGCCCGGACGTCAACGACGAGCTCAACCTCATTGAGCCGGGCGCCAACTACGGGTGGCCTGCAGTGACCGGGGCGCCGCATCGGGAGGAGTACCGCGACGCGAAGGTGGTGTGGCCTTCGACGGCGGACTCCTCACCCAGCGGCCTGGAAATTGTCGGGTCGACCGCATACCTCGGCGCCCTGCGCGGCCAACGACTCTGGACGGTGGCACTGTCCGCCGCGGAGGCAGGAGCGCCTGTGGCCTATTTCACAGGCAAATACGGCAGGATCCGTGACGTCATCCGAACCCCCGAGGGCGGCCTCTGGCTGCTCACCAACAACAGAAACCCTGATTTTGTGCTGGTTCTGGCCCCTCCCGGGTGAGCCCGCTGGCCCCAGCAGCTTCGATTTCACATGGCCCGAAAGTTCGTGTAGAGTTTCATGTCGTTGCGGAGATCAACCGGGAAAGAAAAAGCCGGAAGATCCTCACATAAGAGATGCACCTCTAGCTCAATTGGCAGAGCAATTGACTCTTAATCAATGGGTTCCGGGTTCAAGTCCCGGGGGGTGCACGAAGGAAAAAACAGCTCCTGGCACGCGGAAACGCGGCCAGGAGCTGTTTTTGTTTGTGGCGGAAGATCAGCTTGTGCTGACAGGACTACATCGGCAAAAACCGGCACCACCACCGCAAAACTTCGAGGCGGCGATACCGGCGGGGTCTTTTTCCGGACTCCGGGGATTGCTAGCCGAGCGGGGAACCGTCAATCAGGGCGCGCGTTGACGGCGAGGCGAACTGGCTGGCCAATTCCCGGACCACGGCCTGGAGCTCCTGCCGCAGGGCGTCGGGATCAATCGTTGCGGCGGCGAGTACGGAGCGTTCCATCTCAACTGCTGCGGCTGCGGCTTCCCGTCCGCTGTCGGTGAGGGACACCACCTGGCTGCGGCGGTCCGAGGTGCTGCGGACGCGGGCAATGTGGCCGTGGGACTCCAACCGACTCAACGTCTTACCCATGGTCTGGGCCTGAACGCGCACATATTGGGCGAGTTGGGCCTGTGTCATCGGCCCTTGTGCTGAGAGGACTTCGATAGCGATCACGCCGGCGTGCGTCAGTCCGATGGCGCTTAGCTTTTCGTTCCAGGAATGTTCAACGAGGCGTGCCGCAGTGGACAATAGGCGCCCAGTGGGCCAGCGATCCATGTCAGGCATACGAGCAAGTATAGCTAAGGCTGGTTAGTACCGGCCCTGGATGCTTACTAAAATGGTGTGTTCCGCCTGCAACGAGGAGATTAATAGTGGCTGACAGACTCTTGACCGGTGATTTAGCGCCCGGCTTCACCCTGAAGGACTCGTCCGGCAAGGACGTCAGTCTTGCTTCGCGTCACGGCGGCAGCACCATCGTCTATTTCTACCCCGCCGCCGCGACACCCGGCTGCACCAAGCAGGCCTGCGATTTCCGCGACAGCCTCGCAACCTTCACATCGTCCGGCTATCGGGTCCTGGGCGTCTCCCCCGATTCTGTGAATAAGCTTGCTGCCTTTGCCGCCAAAGAGGACCTGAGCTTTCCGTTGCTTTCGGACGAGGACCACGCCGTCGCCAAGGCCTATGGCGCATGGGGCGAGAAGAAGAACTACGGACGGACCTATGAGGGACTGATCCGCAGCACCGTGGTGATCGACCCCGACGGCAAGGTGGCATTGGCCCAGTACAACGTCCGGGCCACCGGACACGTGGCGAAACTGCGCCGCGACCTCAAACTGGACTCCTAACGCATTGCGCCTGACGGGGCGCCGGTTCCGGCGTAAAGGATCCGGCTGACCGGAGCCGCGCTTGCCCGCGGCTACAATGGAAACTGGCATCCGCCGTCGTACGTTTTATCCCTGGGCCAGATGGCAAGGTCAAGACAAATGGCGGCAACTGCCAAGCGCGAGTGGTGAAATTGGCAGACACGCAGGATTTAGGTTCCTGTGCCTTCGGGCGTGGGGGTTCAAGTCCCCCCTTGCGCACACATACACAGAGATCCCAGGCCCGCAGGCCTGGGGTCTCTGTCGTTTAAGTGCCCAGCCACCGTGTTCTCCTGGGCTTTATCTCCGGGCTGGCCACGAATCTAAAAAAACTCTTGGCAAGCCACCCATCCGCTTCCGCGCTTCGGCCGAATACCCATTGAGACACCAGCCAAAGGCAGGTGCCAACAGTCGGAAAAGGGCACGCAGCAGGCACAACGTCTGCGGCAGGCAAGAAATCGGCACAAACAAGGAGAATCGAAATGCAGTCATTCAAGCGCACATCCTTCACCGTCGCAGGCGTTGCAGCTGCAGCCCTGATGAGCCTCACCGCCTGCGGTGGAGCCGCAACAACAACCCCGAGCTCCTCCGCTCCGGCCGCTGCACCGTCCGCATCCAGCAATGCTTCATCACCGTCCGCCAGCGCTGCTGCCATGGATCCGGCTGCAAACCTCGTTGGCGCAGGCTGCGCCGGCTACGCGGAGAAGGTCCCCACCGGTGCAGGCTCGGTTGCCGGGATGGCCCTGGACCCGGTAGCGGTCGCGGCATCCAACAACCCCATCCTGACCACCCTGACAGCTGCTGTTTCCGGCAAGCTGAACCCCAAGGTTGACCTGGTTGACACCCTTAACGGCGGCGAGTTCACGGTCTTCGCTCCGGTAGATGACGCCTTCGCCAAGATCGATGCCGCCACCATCGAAACGCTCAAGACCGACGACGCCCTGCTGAGCAAGATCCTGACCTACCACGTGGTCCCCGGCCAGATCACCCCGGACAAGATCGCCGGCACACACGCCACGGTCCAGGGCGGATCAGTCACCGTGACCGGCAGCAAGGATGCGCTCATGGTTGACGGCGCCAGCGTAATCTGCGGCGGCGTCCAGACCAAGAACGCCACCGTTTACCTGATCGACTCGGTGCTGATGCCCAAGTAGTCCGCTTTCAAACACAGAGGCCTGTTCCCACCGGAACAGGCCTCTGTCGTGTGCCCAGGGAGCACGGAGGTCTGTCAACTAGACTGTGTCCTTGGCCCGCAGTCGGCGGCGCCCGCCAGAAGCAGCCAGAGGTGATAGACGAGTGCCCAGCAGTACTTCGCGGCGAACGGTCATCAAGACCGGGGCCGTTTTTATGGCGTTAAGCCTGACATCCTGTACCGACATCCCGTCGCCGTCAGCAACACCCACATCACCTTCAACGGCTCCCGCCGGCGTTGAGCCCACCGAAACCTTCACATTCGGCACGGCGTCCCAGCCGCTTGGCCTCGACCCTGCGCTCTCAAGCGACGTGGAAAGCTACCGGATCACGCGGCAGATCCTCGAAGGCCTGGTGGGCGTGGACCAGACCACCGGGAAACCCACGCCGCTGCTGGCGACGGAGTGGTCCGAAGAAGACGAAGGCCGCTCTTACACGTTCAAACTCCGCAGCGGCGTCTCGTTCCAGGACGGCACGCCCTTCAATGCCGACGCCGTGTGCGCCAACTTCAACCGCTGGTTCGCCTTCTCCCCGGATTTGCGGCGGCAGGCGCCGGGAAGCTCGTTCAAGAGCGTGTTCAAGGCACATTCCGACGATGCTGCGCTCTCCATTTTCAAGAGCTGCACGGCCCTGTCCGCTGACACTGTCCGGATCGACCTGACCCAGCGCTTCACCGCGTTCCTCCAGGCGCTCACCCTGCCGGCGTTCGCTATCGCGTCCCCGACCGCCCTGGCCGCGGGCACAGCGGATGTCCTGGACCAGACCCGTGGCGGAAACCCGGTCTCCAGGTTCGCCACCAACCCTGTGGGAACCGGGCCGTTCAGCCTGGCCGCCTGGGAAGAGGCGAGTGTCCGGCTCGTCAGCCACAAAGGTTACTGGGGTGACCGTGGGCAGATCTCCACCATCAATTTCGTCACGTACGACCACCCCCAGACGAGGCTTCAGGCCCTCCTGGCCGGCAAGATCGACGGCTACGACGCCGTCACGGTGGGCAATTTCGATCAGCTGGTCAAGCGGGGCATGCAGATCGTCCAGCGGGATCCGTTCTCGGTGATGTACCTGGGCATCAACCAGGAAATTCCGGTGCTGCAGAACGAAAAGGTCCGGCAGGCCATTGAGCTGGCCATCGACAAGGAAACCCTGATCCGCAAGTTCTTCATCGACAACACGGCCAAAGCATCACAGTTCGTTCCACCCAAGATCAGCGGTTTCAATAACGACGCTCCCGCGCTGGGCCACGATCCGGTCAAAGCCAAGGCCTACCTGGCCGAAGCCGGCTACATCGGGGAAGAGATCAGGTTCTACTACCCGCTCAATGCCACCCGCCCCTATCTGCCGACGCCGGAGAAAATCTACGCCGAAATCAGCCGGCAACTGACCGCCGTCGGGCTCAACATCAAACCTGTCCCGGTGGACTGGTCCGAGGGCTATCTCCAGAAAGTGCAGTCACCCGGGGACCACGGGCTCCACCTGCTGGGCTGGAACGGCGCGTATGCGGACGCCGATAACTTTGTGGGCCCGCTGTTCGGCGAAAAGAACGGCGAATTCGGCTACCAGGACCCGCAGGTCTTTTCCAAGATCAACCGCGCCCGCGGCCTCCCTGCGGGCAAGGAACGCGACGAGCAATACCACACCATCAACGCCCAGATCGCGGCCACGGTGCCGGCCGTTCCCATCGCCTTCCCCATCTCGGCTCTGGCACTCTCGGACCGCGTCAGCATCTACCCTGCGTCCCCGGTCCTGAACGAAGTTTTCACAAAGGTAGAGCTAAAGTCTTGACGGTCCGGCCCAATTTCAGTATGCGGGCCGCCCGGGGATATTCTTTGACAGCCAGAGCCGCTGCTATCGGAGACTGATTGTGACCTTCATATCCAAGACCCAACATGCCGACGTCGTACTGATTGGCGGCGGCATCATGAGCGCCACGCTCGGGGCGTTCATCAAGCAGCTTGAACCGAACTGGACCATCTCCCTGTTCGAACGCCTGGATCAGCCCGGGCTGGAAAGCTCCGACCCCTGGAACAACGCCGGAACCGGCCATGCCGCCCTGTGCGAACTCAACTACTCCCCCGCAGCCAAAGACGGCTCGGTGGACCCTGCCAAGGCACTGCTCATCAACGAACAGTTCCAGCTGTCCCGCCAGTTCTGGTCCCATTTTGTGGACGAATCCCTGATCGGTTCGCCCAAGGGCTTTATCAACACCGTCCCGCACATGAGCTTTGTGATCGGCGAGAACAACACCAAGTTCCTCAAGACCCGCTACGAGGCACTCAAGCCCCACACTCTGTTCCGCAGCATGGAGTACTCCGAGGACCACGCTCAGATCGCTAAATGGGCGCCGCTGATCGTCAAGGGCCGGGACCCTAAGCGGAAGATCGCCGCCACGCGCGCAGCCGAGGGGACCGACGTCGACTTCGGGGCACTGACCCGCGAGCTCACCACCTACCTCGGGAACAACGGCGTCGAAATCAATTACGGCCATGACGTCAGTGGCATCTCCAAAGCGGCCGACGGCGGCTGGGACCTTTCGATCAAGCACCCGGCTTCCGGGGAACACGGCAAGATCCAGGCCAAGTTTGTGTTCGTGGGCGCAGGCGGCGGCGCACTGCACCTCCTCCAGGCCTCCGGCATCCCGGAGAGCAAGGGCTTCGGCGGTTTCCCCGTGTCCGGCCAGTTCTTCCGCTGCACCGACGAGAAACTCGCCGCCCAGCACAGCGCCAAGGTCTATGGCCAGGCCTCGGTGGGGGCCCCGCCCATGTCAGTCCCGCACCTGGACACCCGCTACGTGGACGGGAAGCGTTCACTGCTGTTCGGCCCTTACGCCGGCTTCTCCACGAACTTCCTGAAAAACGGCTCGTACCTCGACCTGCCGCTGTCCATCCGGCCCAGCAACATCATCCCGATGCTTGCTGTGGCCAAGGACAACATGGACCTCACGGCCTACCTTGTTAAAGAGGTGGCCAAGCGCCACGGCGACAAGGTCGAGGCACTGCGCGAGTACTACCCCGAGGCCAAGGATGGCGACTGGGAGCTGATCACCGCAGGCCAGCGCGTACAGATCATCAAGAAGGACCCGAAGCGGGGCGGCGTGCTGCAGTTCGGTACCGAGGTCATCGCCGGCCGAGACGGCACCATCGGCGCGCTGCTGGGTGCGTCGCCCGGCGCCTCCACGGCCGTTCCCATCATGATTGAACTGCTGCAGAAATCCTTCCCCAAGAACTTCAAGGGCTGGCAGGGCAAGCTCAAGGACATGATGCCGGGCTACGGCGTGAAGCTGGATGAGAATCCGGATCTTGCCGCAGAGCTCGAGGCGGCAACGGCCAAGGCATTGCAGCTCGAGGGCGTTTCCGCCAACCACTGATGCAGGCTTTCCGGCGGGCGTGAAGACCCGGCTGGACGGTCTGGTCCTCAGGAGTCCGTCAACCCCACAGGAGAGACCCGCGATGTTCCGGCTGGCACAACTTTCATTGGCAAACCGGGCGCTGATCGCGCTGATCACCGTCTTCGCGACGGTGTTCGGCGTGATCACCATGTCATCGCTGAAACAGGAACTCATCCCCTCCATTGAGTTCCCGCAAATAACCGTCCTCTCCGCAATGCCCGGCGCGTCACCCGAAGTGGTGGACAAGCAGGTCAGCGCACCGCTGGAAACCGCCTTGAACGGCGTCGAGGGCCTGGAGTCCACGTCCTCGACGTCGCGCAACGGCGTCTCGCAGATCTCAATGGTGTTCACCTACGGAACAAACCTCGACCGCGCCCGCAACCAGATCGACCGGGCCATCTCAAACGCCAAGCGTTCCCTGCCGGAGGAGGTGCAGCCACAGGCCATCGCCGGCAGCATCAGCGACTTCCCCATTGTGTTCCTGGCCGTGTCCTCGGACAAGCCGCTGAGCGAACTGAACGCTGACCTGGCGCGCCTGACCGTTCCCCGGCTCCAGAAGATCGACGGCGTCCGCGGAGCCGACGTGACCGGTGGCGCCACCCAGCACATCGAGATCCTTCCCCGGCCCGAGGCGCTGGCCGCCAAAGGCGCCACGATCGAGTCCATCCGGAACGCCCTCTCCAACAACGGCGCGCTGATCCCGGCCGGGACCATCCAGGAGCAGGGCAAAACGCTCTCCCTCCAGATCGGCAGCCCGGTGGATTCCCTGGACGCCATCACGGCGTTGCCCCTGGGCGGGGCCAAGGATGCCGCAACGATCGGCACGGTGGCCGACGTCAGCCTGCAGGACAACGAGCGGACCTCTATCACCCGGACCAACGGCCAGGAAACACTCGCGGTGTCTGTGACCAAGAAGCCCGAGGGAGACACGGTGGGAATCTCTCACGCCGTGAACGACTCGTTGGCGGCCCTCGAGGCCGAACTGGGGTCCAATGCAAAGTTCACTGCAGTGTTTGACCAGGCCCCGTTCATCGAGAAGTCCATCAAGGATCTCACCACCGAGGGCCTGCTCGGGCTGGGCTTCGCCGTCGCCGTCATCCTTCTCTTCCTGATGTCAGCCCGCTCCACCCTTGTTACCGCGGTGTCGATTCCGCTCTCGCTGCTGATCACCTTCATTGGCCTCTCCGCGACCGGTTATTCGCTGAACATCCTGACCCTGGGCGCGCTCACTATTGCGATCGGCCGGGTGGTGGACGACTCGATTGTGGTGATCGAAAACATCAAACGCCACCTCAGCTACGGGGAGGAGAAAGTCACCGCGATCCTCACCGCCATCCGTGAGGTGGCCGGCGCCATCACCGCCTCCACTTTGACCACCGTGGCCGTCTTCCTGCCCATTGCATTTGTGGGTGAGCTCGCCGGCGAACTCTTCCGGCCATTCGCCCTGACCGTCACCATGGCGCTGCTGGCATCCCTGCTGGTATCACTGACGATCGTTCCGGTCCTGGCCTACTGGTTCCTCAAGAGCCCCGCCGGTTCCGCAACAGGTTCGCCTGCTGCCCGCGAAGCTGCTGCCCGTGCTGCCGACGCCGCCCGTGCCCACGCCCAGGAGGCCGAACAAAAGAGCAGGCTGCAGCGAGCGTACCTGCCCGTGCTCAGCAAGACCCAGAAGCATCCGGTGGTGACGCTGGTCGCCGCCGTCCTGGTCCTCGGCGCCACTGCTGCCATGACGCCGATGCTTGCCACCAACCTCCTCGGCGATTCCGGCCAGAACAGCATGACGGTCCGGCAGGTGATGCCCGCTGGCACAAGCCTGGCCGACACCAGCGCAGCCGCGGTCAAGGTCGAGGACGTCCTTCGGGGCATCGAGAGTGTCAGGAATGTGCAGGTCACCTCAGGCAACGCACAGGCCGGTTTTGCCGCCCTGACGTCCTCCGGCTCCGCCAACTCCACGTTCACCGTGGTGACGGATGAGAAGGCGAACCAGGCAAGGCTGCAGGAAACCGTCCGGACTGAGGTAGGCAAGGTGGCAGGTTCCGGGAAGATCACGGTCGGCTCCCAGCAGGGTGGCTTCGGGACGTCCTCCACAGTGGACATCACCATCAAGGCTGCAACATCCGAGGATCTCCGCACAGCCAGCGAGGCCATGGTGGATGCAATGACCGGCGTGCCGGAAACCAGCGAGGTGGCAACCAACCTGGCGGCCAGCCAGCCGGTGGTCCAGGTCAAGGTTGACCGGGCCAAGACCGCGGCAGCCGGACTGAACGAAGAACAGGTAGCCGGCGTCCTGGCTGCCACCATCAGCCCAATCCCCGCCGGTACGGTCCGGATCGACACCAACGACTTTCCGGTGCAGATCGGCAAAGGCACCAGGTTCACCAGCATTGACGCCGTGCGCAACATCGCGCTCCCCGCCGCGGGCGCACCGGTGACCCTGGGCAGCATCGCATCCGTCGAACAGGTGGACGTGCCGGTCTCCATTACCGCCAGCAACGGCCAGCGGACCGCCAAAGTGTCAGTCACGCCGTCGGGCTCCAATCTTGGCGCAGTGAACGCGGAGGTGCAGAAGCGCCTCACGGACGTCAGCCTGCCCGCCGGCGTCACCGCCGAACTCGGCGGCGCCACCACCCAGCAGGCCGAGTCCTTCCAGCAGCTGGGCCTGGCGCTCCTGGCGGCGATCGCAATTGTCTACGTCATCATGGTGGCCACTTTCAAGTCGCTGATCCAGCCGCTGATCCTGCTGGTTTCCGTTCCCTTTGCCGCCACCGGAGCCGTCGCCCTGCTCCTGGCCACGGGCGTTCCGCTGGGCCTGCCGTCGCTGATCGGCATGCTGATGCTGGTGGGCATTGTCGTCACCAACGCCATTGTGCTCATCGACCTCATCAACCAGTACCGGCAGCCACGGGACGGCCGCGCCGGGATGAGCGTGGCGGACGCAATCACCCATGGCGCGAGGCAGCGCCTCCGCCCCATCCTGATGACCGCACTGGCCACCGTTTTCGCCCTGACACCCATGGCGCTTGGCCTGACCGGGGGCGGCGGCTTCATCTCCCAGCCGCTGGCCGTAGTTGTGATCGGCGGCCTGGTTTCTTCCACAGCACTGACCCTGGTGCTGGTTCCTGTACTGTACCGGCTGGTGGAGGGACGGCGGGAAACCAAAGCACTGCTCCGTGCCATGCAGGCGCGTCCGGCGTTTGCGGCAGCGGACGACGTCGATGCCGAGTTCCGGGACTGGACCACTGGTATGGTGCCCCGCGTCAGTGGCCGCCGAGCCGCTCCGGGCGACCCCCAGTAGAGCCTGGAATATTCTCGCCGCGGCGGCGTTATATTCGTCGATACATGCAAATGCATGAACATCGAGTATAGTGGAAGCAAGCCCAGAGAAGTCCAGGAAACGGAAGGCACACCATGCAGATCGGCGTATTCAGCGTCAGTGACATCACCACTGACCCCACCACCGGCCGGACACCCACGGAGAACGAACGCATCAAAGCGGCAGTGGCAATCGCCAAAAAAGTCGAGGAAATCGGCATGGATGTCTTCGCCCTCGGCGAGCACCACAACCGCCCGTTCTTCTCCTCCTCACCCACCACCACCCTCGCGTACATCGCCGCGCAGACCGAGCGGATCACCCTCTCCACTGCCACGACGCTGATCACTACCAACGATCCGGTCAAGATCGCCGAAGACTTCGCCATGCTGCAGCACCTCGCGGACGGCCGCGTGGATCTGGTCCTTGGCCGCGGTAACACGGCGCCGGTGTACCCGTGGTTCGGCAAGAACATCCAGGACGGCGTGGAACTGGCCATTGAGAACTACAGCCTGCTGCGCCGGCTGTGGGACGAGGACACGGTGAACTGGTCCGGCAAGTTCCGCACGCCGCTGCAGAACTTCACGTCCACCCCTCGCCCGCTCGACGGCGTGGCCCCCTTTGTGTGGCACGGCTCCATCCGCACACCGCAGATCGCCGAGGTGGCCGCCTACTACGGCGACGGGTTCTTCGCGAACAACATCTTCTGGCCCAAGGAGCACTACCAGCAGCTGATCAGCCTCTACCGTGAGCGCTACGAGCACTACGGCCACGGCAAGGCGGACCAGGCCATCGTGGGCCTCGGCGGCCAGTTCTTTATGCGGAAGAACTCCCAGGACGCAGTGAAGGAATTCCGGCCCTACTTCGATAACGCGCCCGTTTACGGCCACGGCCCGTCGCTGGAGGACTTCACCTCCCAGACGCCGCTGACGGTCGGCAGCCCGCAGGAAGTCATCGAAAAGACCCTGACGTTCCGCGAGTACTTCGGCGACTACCAGCGCCAGCTGTTCCTGATCGACCACGCGGGCCTGCCCTTGAAGACGGTGCTGGAGCAGCTTGACCTGTTTGGCGAGGAAGTACTCCCGGTCCTCCGCAAGGAATACGCGGCCCTCAAGCCCGCGCACGTCCCGGACCCGCCGACGCACGCCGGCCGGGTGGCTGCGCTGATGGCTGCGCAGGCGTCTGACACCGCCCCTTCGGAGGCGTGATGGCTGCCGGCGGCAACGAATCACCCATCCGTTTGGCAGCGGAAACCTGGGAATCCCTGTTCCGGGCGCAGGTGGCCGTGATGCGCAGGCTGCAGGCCGGTCCCGCTTTCCGGAAAGTGGCACTGAACGAATACGACGTGCTGTTCACGCTGTCCAGGTGTCCGTCCGGCTGGCTCCGGCTCAATGAACTCAATGACCATGTCCTGCTGAGCCAGTCGAGCCTCAGCAGGCTGGTTGAGAGGCTGGAGAAGCGCGGGCTCGTGGCCCGGATGGCGGCCCCCGACGACGGCCGCGGAGTGCTGCTGAAGCTCACCGAGGAGGGAGCTGCCCTCCAGAAGGAGATCGGCCGGGAGCATGTGAGGGACATCTCCAGCCTGGTGGGGCCGGCCCTGACGGCAGCCGAGCAGCGGGAACTTCAGCGGCTGACCGAGAAACTCCGGCGTTCCGTGGGAGCACGGCCGGCCAAGTAGCCGCCCGGCAGCGGCCGGGAGGTGTCGTTCCGAGCCGGGAAACTAGCCCAGCATGACCAGCTTGGCCGGATCTTCGGTCGGCAACTGCCCGTTGACCACGGCGCTGACGCGCAGCTCGTTCAGCGTCAGGCGCCCGCCCACTGTGGACAGGAACGCGGTGTCGGACGAGTCGCGGCCGGCCGTGATCCGCAGCATCGACTCGCGTGGGGCCAGCCCCGTGGGGTCGATGACGTGCCAGGCGCCGTTGACATGCGCCTCGGCTACCGCGTGGAAATCCATGGGACTCAGCCCTGGCGCGTACACGGCGGTGAGCCGGGCCGGGATGTCCTTGGAACGCAGCAGGGCAATGGCCAGGTGCGCGAAGTCCCTGCACACTCCCCTGCGGTGCAGCAGGGTTTCGACGGCGCCGTCAGTGCCCCGGGAGGAACCGCTGATGTACAGCAATTCCCCGAAGACCCAGCTGCGCACGGCCTGGAGCAGTTCGGCACCGTGCAGGCCACCAAATTCGGCGTAGGCCGTGGGCAGCAGCCGGTCCGACTCCGCATAGCGGCTTGGCCGCACGTAGCGGATGAGCTCAGCCAGGGTGGCTTCTTCCGCGATGGCCTGCCCTGCAACCGTCGCCGAGTACTCAACGGTGACCTCGGTGGGTTCAACGAATTCCATATAGTGCAGGCGGCCGCCATGATTGTCCGCGAGTTCCTGGAGCGGAACCGTCTGCCCGTCGGCCGTGACAGTCAGGGATTCATCAAACGAGGTATAGCCGGGATTCCTGGCCACCGCGATGGCCAGGGCTGCCTTCGTGTCGGCGATGGTCCTGAAAACCATACGCGCTGAAACGGTGCGTTCCATGTATCTCCGGGTGTGAGGTAGTGGCAGAACTTCCCGCTCAGCCCCGGGGATGAGGGGGCAAGAGCGGGACTAGTTTTTGATCTCCAGAGACATTAGCATCCGCTGGACGTTTGCGAATTCCGAGCTCCCGCCCACGTACTTTTCGGCCTGGCCCAGGGTGTCGAAAGCCTTGGCCGGGGCCACCTGCTCATCCGGGGCAAAGGCCTTCAGGACGCCTAGGTCGCCGAAGGAGTAGTCGCCCTTCCCGCCCGGGCCGCGGACCAGGTTACGCAATTCGCAGGCTTGGCCGCCGGCCCCGCCCACAATGTTGGTGATGCCGTAGGAACCGAAGTAGCGGTAACCTTGGATGACGCGGAACACCACGTGTGGCACGATGAGCCCTTCCCCCGTCAAACCGGGAAGCTCTACCGGCACGCTGCTGATCACCACGTAGGGTTTCCGGGCAGCTTCGGGGCACTCAGACGACGACGGCGGCAGTCCTGTCCGCAGGGCAGCCACCACCGTGCCGTCCTGCTTCTTAACCTCGATCTTCAAGGCACCCGGCAGCGTACCGTCCCCGGGCGTGACGGACTGGGCGATCCATTCCTCCGGCAGGTCGAAGCTGACGGTCTTCGCCGGGTCAGTAAAGGTCTTCCAGGCAGCCGCCGTTGCGGCCGGGCCGGGTGAGGCGGACGTCGAGGCGCCATCTGTGGCAGAAGGATCCGACGACGGGGACCCCGTAGCGCCGGCGGTCGAGCTCGTGCCGGCGCCAGGGCTGGCCGACGTTTCCGGCTGTGCCGTCCACGCCGAATCGCTGCTGCCAGGCGCGCTGCACCCGACTGCCAAGGCACCGGCCATCAGCAGCGCGGCCGTCCGCATTCCCCACGTTGCCGCCTTGTGTGTCATGCAGCCAGCCTAGCGGCGGACGGCGGCGGCCAAGAGCCGCAGCCTCGTGTCGCCGTCGGACATTCCCCGCGCGCAAGGGACTAGGCTGGTGCCTATGGCGGATGAGCAGTATGGCGCGGACCTTGAGAGCCTGGCGGACATCTCTGCCATCGACATTGCGGACTGGCGGCTGCGGACTTTTGCCCTGTACGACACGGTGCGGAAGGTTGCCGCCGAAGATCCGGCGGAGGCCCATTCCCTCTGGCGGCATGAACGCGACCGTATGTTCGCAACGCATCCGGCCTCAGCGCTCAGCGCGAACGATAAATCGCAGTTCTCCGGCCTGAAGACGGCTGACTACGATCCCATCTACCGCTTTTATGTTCCCCTGACCCTTGAGGGGGCCGGCCGGGAAATGACCGTGGAAACCGCCACTGACGGTGTTGTCCGTTTTGTCCGGCTGGGCACGTTCGACCTTCCCGAACTGGGCCAGCTGGGTGTGTGGAAGCTGCACGGTTACGGCGGCGGAATTTTCGTGCCGTTCCGGGACGCCACGGCCGGCCAGCCCGGCGGAACGTACGGCGCCGGCCGGTACCTCCTGGACACCATCAAGGGCGCATTCCACGGGGTCCACGGTTCCGGGGCGGGCGCCGAGTTTGTCCTGGATTTCAACTTTGCCTACAACCCGTCCTGCGCCTACAACGAGGCCTGGGCCTGCCCGCTGCCCGGCCCGTCCAACCGCCTGGCCGTGGAGATCCCGGTGGGAGAGCTGTACTGAGCCGACCGACCCGGTGATGGAGCCTGTCGAGAGCCGGGTACGGCTCACCCGGAGGACGTAGGATGTCATCATGACTGCCAGCGCTCCGCACCGCCTTGCCCGTGTCCGCCCACTGTCTTCTACTGTTGCCGACGAGCATTTCTTCGTGGCCAACGACGCGCCGGATTTCGGCTCAGCCGGCGGCCTGTCCTGGACTGTTATTGATTCGCCCTTCGAGGCGTCCCGCGCAAACGCCAACCACCCGTCCCGGCCGGGGTGGGAGACCGGCACCGTAGTAGACCAGGAGTCCTTCACTTTCCTGGCCCCGTCCGTCCCCGCCAATGTCTTAGGCATGGCGCATAACACCGGCCAGGCCGGCCGGAACCTCCCGCCGCAGGCCTTCCACAAGGCGGCATCCAGCGTGATCGGCCCCGGCGACGCCATTGAACTGAGCTCAACGGTGGGCTACGTGGACCCGGAAGCGGAACTGACCGTCGTCGTCGGGCGCACCGTCCGTGGCCTGACGCTGGAGACTGCCCGGAGCGCCATCCTTGGCTTCACCATCGGCAACGATGTCTCGGCGCGCGATCTGCAGAAGTCGGACGAGCTGTGGATCAGCGCCAAGAGCCAGGACACCTTCACTCCCGTGGGCCCCTGGATTGTGACGGACCTCGACGACTCGGACCTGGCCATCAGCATCGTCCACAATGGCGCCGAACTGAAGGCCGCCAGCAGCGCCGACCTCGGCTGGAAGGTGGACGAAATCCTCGTGTACCTCAGCTCGTTTATGACCCTGCACGCCGGCGATCTGGTCCTCACCGGCTTCCCGGCGGAGTGTGCCCGCATCCAGCCCGGGGACACTGTTCTGTGCCGTGTGGAGGGCATTGGCGAGCTCAGGAACCCGGTCAAGGCTGCGTCCTGGGAGGAAACTCCTGCCTGATATGTCAGGCTTAGGCAATGGAATCCCCTGCTGCGCCCAGTGCCCGGCTGACGCAGCAGCCCACCCGTGGCGCGCCTGCCACCAGACACTACCGCGGAATCTTCAGGTTTCCACTGGTCCGGCAGCTCCTCCGCTTCACCGGCGTCGGCATTATCTGCACCGCCACGTCGCTGGCTTTGTATGCGTTGCTGCGCCCCTGGCTCGGACCGCAGTTGGCCAATGCGGCCGCCCTGGTGCTGACGTCCCTGATGAACACGGCGCTGAACCGCAGGTTGACGTTCAAGATCTCCGGGCAGCGCCGGATGGCCCGTGACCACCTGAACGGCATGATCGTCATTGCCGTTGCGCTGGTCATCACCGGCGGCAGCCTGGGCGTGCTGCATTGGCTGCACCCGGACGCCAGCGTGTCCCATGAACTGTGGACCACCACGCTGTCAGGCTTCGTGGCCACCGCTGTGCGGTTCACGATGCTGCGGCATTGGATTTTCCGCCGCGCCCGCCATATCTAGCGGCCGAGGGTCCTGACGCGTCCGACGGCGGTGCCCACTGCTGCCGCCGCCTGCTCGAGTTCGTCTGCGGTCACGTCTGACGTGAAACTGAACCGCACCGCCGTCTGCGCCACTTCGGCGTCATAACCCAGAGCGGTCAGCACCGGCGACGGCGCATCCGAGCCGGCGGCACAGGCCGAACCGCTCGAGCACACCACACCCTGCCGCTCCAGCTCCAACAGTACGGATTCGCCGCTGGTGCCGGGGAAACAGAACGATGCCACGGACGGCAGCCGTTCCGTCCGGTGCCCGGTGAGCAGGGCGCCGGGAACGGTGTCCAGGATGGTGGCGATGTAGCGTTCGCGGAGAAGAGCCACACGGGCGGCGAGTTCCGGCCGCTCGGCGTGGGCGAGCGTCAGGGCAGTGGCCAGCGCCACTGCTCCTGCCACGTTTTCGGTCCCCGACCGGCGGCCGCGTTCCTGCCCGCCGCCGTGCACCAGGGGCTCGACGCGGGTCCGGCCGCGGACGTACAACACGCCGCACCCCTTGGGCGCGCCGAGCTTGTGGCCGGAAATGCTCAGGGCATCCACGCCCAGCGCCTTGACATCCAGGGGCAGCCAGCCACCGGCCTGGACGGCGTCGGTATGGATCGGGATGCCCATCGCGGTGGCCACTGCAGCCAGTTCCGCAACCGGCTGGATGGTGCCCACCTCGTTGTTCGCGTACATGATGCTGACGAGAGCGGTCTCCGGCCGGAGCATGGCGGCGAGCGCCTCCGGCGTCACCCGGCCGGTCCCGTCCACCGGCACCACGTCCACGGTGAACCCGTGAAACCGTTCCAGGTAGCGCGCGGACTCTTCCACGGCTGGATGTTCGACGGCGCTGATCACCATGCGGTTGAGGGCCGGGTCCGCAGCCTGCCGGGCCAGGGCAACGCCCTTGACAGCGAGGTTGTCCGCCTCCGTGCCTCCAGAGGTGAAGGTGACCTCGCCCGGACGGCAGCCGAGCACCTTGGCCACGGCCGCACGGGCGCCTGCGAGCGCGGACGCCGCGGCCTCGCCCAAGGTGTGGTGGCTGGAGGGGTTGCCGAACTCGCCGCTCAGGTAGGGCCACATGGCCTCGAGGACCTCGCGGCGGACCGGGGTGGTGGCGGCAGCGTCGAGGAAGATCATGGCCGCTTCAGCCGACGCTCAGTTCGACGTCCAGGCCGAGGTCCAGCGCAGCCACGCTGTGGGTGAGACCGCCGATGGAGATGACGTCCACGCCCGCCGCTGCGATGTCCGCGACGGTGCCGACATTGACGTTGCCGCTGGCTTCCACAATGGCGCGTCCGTCCACCTGCTTGACACCGGAGCGGAGCTCGTCAAGGGTGAAGTTGTCCAGCATGATGGTGTCCACACCGGCGGCAAGGACAGGTTCAATCTGCTCGGCGCTGTCCACCTCCACTTCGAAGTGCGTGGTGTGCCCCAGCCGGGCCTTGGCCGCGGCGAGCAGGGCGGTGAGCTTGGCGGGGTCTCCGCCTGTCATCACGGCCAGGTGGTTGTCCTTGGCCAGCACGGCGTCGGACAGGCTGTACCGGTGGTTGGCTCCCCCACCGCAGCGGACGGCATAGCGCTCCAGCACTCGCAGGCCGGGCGTGGTTTTGCGCGTGTCCGTAATGCGCGCCGTGGTGCCTTCGACGAGCCGGACGAATTCCGCGGTCTTGGTTGCGATGGCACTCATCCGCTGCACAAGGTTCAGCCCGACCCGTTCGGCGAGCAGCACCGAGCGCGCGTTGCCGGTGACGCGCGCGAGGTGCGTGCCGGCGTCGAATACTGCCCCCTCAGCGAGCAGCAGTTCCACGTCGGTGTCCGGGTCCACAAGCTTCATGGCGTCGCGGAACACCGTTCCACCGCTGAAGACGCCGGGCACCCGGGCGTTCAGTACCGCAGTGGCGCGGGCGTCGGCCGGGATCAGCAGCTGCGAGGTGATGTCACCGTTGGGCGCGTCCTCGGCAAAAGCCCGCTCCAGGATGTCCCGGACGGGTGCTGCGGGGAGGGTCAGGCTAGTCATTGACGAGGCTCGCTTTCCGGCTCATGGTGTAACGCTTATCAGAATGTTCGACGGCGGCATTCCCGGGCACGCTGTCGCTGCGGTAATGCGCCCCCAAGGATTCCCGCCGCTCCCGCGCGGAATGAACCAGCAGCTGCGCAGCCAACAAAAGATTGGCATCCTCATGCTCCCGAGGATCAAGGGAATCAGGCACGTTGACCGGATTGTCAGCAGCACCCCAACCCCCAAGGACAGCCCCAGCCTCCCGCAACAACCCGCCATGACGCAAAACCCCAGCATTGGCAGTCATCAACCGCCGCAAAGCCACCCGGGAAAGCGGCCCCGCCTCACCAAAAGACACTTCAATGGGACCAGGTGCCGGGACAAGCTCAAACTCCCATCCCATGTTGGCAGGCGTTTCGGAAGTCCCCCGCGAACCAAGCGTTCCGTCGTCGACCGAGGGTGTTCCGGAAGCGAGCGTCAAGGGGAGGCCGCTCGCGGCCGAGACAGCGAGCGGAGGAACAGCGTCGGGCGACACCCCACCCCGCGCCGAGGGACCTGCGGAGCTGCCTGCCAAAAATGCTTCAACAGCCCGCCGCCCAAAGACCAGCCCCTCAAGCAAAGAGTTGCTGGCGAGACGGTTTGCGCCGTGAACGCCGGTGCAAGCAACCTCTCCAGCAGCCAACAACCCAGGCACCGAGGTCCGCCCGTAAAGGTCGGCAAGAACGCCGCCCATCCAGTAGTGCGCGGCCGGTGCCACGGGGACGAGTTCCCGGGTCCAGTCGACACCGGCTTGGCGGGTGCGGGCGCTGATGGTCGGGAATCGCTTTTCGAGGTAGCCCTTGCCGTGCAGGGCCTCGACCACCATGGCGTCAAGGAACACGTGCCCGTTGGGATCCCCCAGGGTAGCAAGGTGCAGGGCGATGCTGCGGGAAACGACGTCGCGCGGGGCAAGTTCTGCGTCAGGGTGGTAGGCGGGCATAAAGCGTTCGCCGTGGGCGTCCAGCAGGATGGCGCCTTCGCCGCGCACGGCTTCGGAAATCAGGAGCGGTTCAGCTCCGTTGCCGGCTGCCTCAAGGGCATCGGCCGGGAGCACCATGCAGGTGGGGTGGAACTGGAAGAACTCCAGGTCCGCAACTGCGGCTCCGGCCCGCCAGGCGAGCGCCAGCCCGTCGGCAGTTGCCACGGCGGGGTTGGTGGTCTGGGCGAACAGCCTTCCCGCTCCCCCGGTGGCCAGGAGCACGGCATCGCCGCGGATGGCGAATTCCCGCCCGTCGTGGAGGAAATTCACGCCGGCCACGCGTCCTTCGCTCTGGGCCAGGGACGTCACCTGGGCGTGCCCGATGACCTGGATCCGGCCAGCTGCCTGCGCATCCAGGACGGTCTTGATGAGCGCCCTGGCCACCCCGGCACCGGTTGCGTCGCCGCCGGCGTGCAGGATCCGCGGCGCGGAATGGGCGGCTTCGAGACCCAGCGAGGGGTCGCCGTCGTCGTCCATATCGAAACGCACGCCGAAGCGTTCCAGGCCGGCGATATCCAGCCGGGCCTCCGTGCAGAGCACGCGGACGGCCTCTTCGTCGCAATGCCCGGCCCCGGCCTTCAGCGTGTCTGCGATGTGCGCGGCCACAGTATCTCCGGGCGCGGGTTCGTCGAGCACGGCGGAGATGCCTCCCTGGGCGTAGTAGGTGTTGCTGTCCGCGAGCGCGCCCTTGGTCAGCAGCACCACTTCGACGCCGGCGTCGGCGGCAAGCAACGCGGAGTACAGTCCCGCAATGCCGCTCCCGACGACGATCAGCCGCCGGGGTGCCGGACCACCGGCTGGGCTCTCTGCGCTCATGTGGGGCTCGTTTCGGTTTCCAGGGTTACAGCGGGCGGGACTGCAGAGGCGGGCTACAGGGGAAGCGCGGCGAGCATACGCTCGAGCGCGGTTTTGGCGTTGTCCTGGACGGAATGGTCCACGCTGATGCGGTTGACGATGCGTCCTTCGACGAGTTCCTCCAGGACCCAGGCGAGGTAGCCGGGGTGGATGCGGTACATCGTGGAGCAGGGGCAGATCACAGGGTCCAGGCAGAAGATGGTGTGCTGCGGGTACTCGGCGGCGAGCCGGTTAACCATGTTGACTTCCGTGCCGATCGCGAAGATGGCTGGTTCTGTGGCGGCCGCAACGGCCTTCTTGATGAAGTCGGTGGAGCCGGCGGAATCGGCGGCGTCCACCACCTCCATGGGGCACTCGGGGTGCACAATCACGTTGACGCCGGGGAACTCTGCGCGGGCCTTTTCGATCTGGCCGACGTTGAAGCGCTTGTGGACCGAGCAGAAGCCGTGCCAGAGGATGACGCGGGAATCGAGCAGGGCCTGTTCATCGTTGCCGCCCAGTTCCTTGCGCGGGTTCCACATGGGCATCTGCTCCAGCGGCACACCCATGGCCTTGGCTGTGTTGCGGCCCAGGTGCTGGTCGGGGAAGAACAGGACCCGCTGGCCGCGCTCGAACGCCCATTCCAGGACCACCTTGGCGTTGGAGGAGGTGCAGACGATGCCGCCGTTGCGGCCGCAGAAAGCCTTCAGGGCGGCGGAGGAATTCATGTAGGTGACCGGAATGACCGGAACCCGCCCGTCGGCGTCGGCCTCGGCACCGAAAATTTCTTCCAGCTGTTCCCAGCACTCCTCCACGGAGTCGGTGTCCGCCATGTCCGCCATGGAGCAGCCGGCAGCGAGGTTGGGCAGGATGACAGCCTGTTCCGGTGTGGAGAGGATATCCGCGGTCTCGGCCATGAAGTGCACGCCGCAGAAAATGATGGCCTCGGCGTCAGGCCGGGTGAGCGCGGCGTTGGCCAGCTGGAACGAGTCCCCCACGAAGTCGGCGTACTGGATGACTTCGTCGCGCTGGTAGAAGTGGCCCAGGATTACGGCCCGGTCGCCCAGCTTTTCCTTCGCCGCACGGATGCGGACGTCCAGTTCGGCATCGCCGGCGCGCTTGTATTCCTCCGGAAGCTGGCCTTGGCGGGGCGTGGCGGCCGGCGCAACGTCCGCGCTGGAGGCGCCGGGGCCATAAGCCGGGGCACCGGCGAGCGCCTCGGCGAGGTCGTATTCCCACGGCCCCTTGGCGAGCGCCGGGCTGCAGGTGGCTGCTGTTTTGCCTTCAGCCGCGCTCCGGGACGCGCTTTCGGCCTGTTCGCGCGTGATCAGCTGGATGGCTGTGTTGACGCTGCTCATGGTGTGCTCCTGTTGTCGGGATCAAGGCCGGGGCGGCCGGTGAAGCGGTAGAGACGTGGCGGGCGGTGCTTGCCGCCCTGGAGGTACTCGCCGGTTTCTTCGATTTCCGGCGTGGATTTGAGCTGGCGGCGGAAGTTGGCCGGGTCCGGCCGGGTGTCCAGGACGGCTTCGTAGACTTCGCGGACCTGGGCGAGGGTGAAGTACTCGCCCAGGAAGTGGTAGGCCACCGAGCCGTAGGCCAGCTTGTTCCGCAGGCGCCGGAGCGCGTACTCAACAATGGCGTTGTGGTCGAAGGCCAGGTCCCCTACCTTGTCTGCCCTGAACCACTTCACGTTCTCCGATTCGTCGGCCAGGGCGGCCTCGGTAGGCTGGACCAGCGCCCAGTAGACGATGGACACAACGCGCTGCGTGGGTGAGCGGTGCAGCCCACCGAACGCATAGAGCTGCTCCAGGTAGCTCGGCGTGAGTCCGGTGGTTTCCCGGAGGGTTCGGGACGCAGCATCCTGCAAGGATTCAACATGCGTCAGCGGTCCGCCGGGAAGTGCCCAAAGGTCTTTGTACGGCTCACGAATCCTGCGGACCAGGGGAAGCCACAGGGTAGGCCGGCCCGAGGATTCGCTGGGCCGCAGGGCGAAAATGACGGTGGAGATGGCGAGGGAGGGGGCAGCGGTGGCCCGCTCGGAGACGTTCGCTGAACTGCTGTACACGGTCACTCACCCGCTCCCTGCTTCTGGGCTTCATTGCCATCATCTAGTTATAGTCAATATGACTAGAACTGATTCTACGGCCACATTCCTCTGTTTCAAAATGTTTCGCCACACAGTGCGACCGGATGAACGCTCCTGTGGCTGGTCCGCGGAGACCGGGTGGCGATCATCGCATCCAAAAACGCGCTGCAGGTCCGGACTGGTTGGATGGTCAGCGAGCAGAAGGCCTCCATCACCGAGCCCCTCGGACTGTCGGCAAAGAGTCGAACAATTTGGGCGTCCAAGGCATCGACGCCTATACAATCTCCGCCGCCTACCACCTTGGAATAAGCAACTTGCCAGCCAATAGTCATCCAAATGATCCAAGGTGCCGGCATCGTTGCAGACCGGTTGCCCGCGGGCAAGCGACTTAGGCGGTAAATTCAAGTGGTCCCCGCGGGGGCACCAACCCCAACCCCAAGAAGGTTCACAGGCATGACATCGACGTCCACGGCAGTGCGGCCGGCATCCCACCTCGGCCACACCATGAAATCCCGGCAGCTCACCATGATGGGACTGGGCAGCGCCATCGGCGCCGGCCTGTTCCTGGGTTCAGGGGCCGGCATCCAGGCCGCGGGGCCTGCCGTGCTGATCTCCTATCTGGTCGCCGGGACGCTCATCATCCTGGTGATGTGGGCGCTGGGCGAGATGGCCGCTGCGAATCCCACGAGCGGCGCCTTCTCCGTGTACGCCGAACGGGCACTGGGAAAAACCGCCGGCGCTACGGTGGGCTGGCTGTGGTGGCTCCAGCTGGTGGTGGTCATCGCCGCTGAAGCCCTGGGCGCAGCGGGCCTCCTGTTTTCCGTCTGGCCGGTTATCCCCGTCTGGGCCCTGGCCCTGATCTTTATGTTCGTGTTTACGGCCATCAACCTGACGGGTGTCAAGAACTTCGGCGAGTTCGAATTCTGGTTCGCCATCCTGAAGGTTGCCGCCATTGTGGCGTTCCTGGCCGTGGGGGCCGCCCTGCTGCTGGGCCTCCTGCCCGAGGTAGCTTCGCCCGGGCTAGCTAACATCACCACTGATTTTGCTCCTGCCGGGCTTGGCGGAATCGCCACGGCATTGTTCGTCGTGATCTTTGCCTTTGGCGGAACCGAGATCGTTGCCGTGGCCGCCGCGGAAACGGAGGACCCGGAGCACAGCGTGGGCAAGGCGATCCGTACGGTGCTGTGGCGCATCCTGGTCTTCTACATCGGGTCGGTCTTTGTCATCGCGGCAGTCCTGCCGGCATCCTCCGAAGGACTCGCCTCGCCGTTTGCCGGCGTGCTCGACGCGGCCCGGATCCCTGGCGCCGGCACGGCGATCACCCTGGTTGCCGTCGTCGCGCTTCTCTCCGCACTTAGCGCCAACCTCTACGGCGCGTCCCGCATGGTGTACTCGCTCGCCGAACGGGGCGAGGCTCCCCGGTTCCTGGCCAGGCTCAGCGGCGCCAGCGTGCCCATGGTGGCGGTGGGCGTGTCGGTGGCGTTCGGCTTCTTCGCCACGGTCCTGGAGCTGCTGTTCCCGGACCGGATCCTGCCGGCCCTGTTCCAGCTGGTCGGATCCACGTGCCTGGTGGTCTGGGGCACGGCCCTTGTCTCGCAGCTGATTCTCCGGCGCCGTGCGGACCGGGACGGTGCCGAGCTTCCGCTGCGGATGAACGGATTCCCGGGCCTGACCATCTTCGGACTTGTCCTCTTGGGACTGATTTTCGCTGTGGGCTTCAGCGCGGAAAGCAGCCGCGGCCAGCTGCTGAGCACCTTTGTTCTGGTTGCCTGCCTCGCGGCAGCCTGCTGGCTTGGCGCCCGGCTCACCACCCGCGATCGCCAACCCAAGTAACTAGAGCTATCTGTCGTTTTCGGCGGTCAAAACGACTGAGGGCGCTACCCGGTTGGGTGAGCGGCAGAAAGACTGCCCACACGCGGGCCAGTGCCTAGGGTCACAAGCATGGACTTCCCCCACCGGCACCGGGCAACGCAGTGTCGCCGCTGACACCCGGCCAGCTCCGCGAACTGCATTCGCTCATGGTGGCCGTCGTCGAGGCCACACGGCGAGCGCTGGCACACTCCCGGGCAGGAAAACGGTCCCGTCCTCATCGAAGCCATGGCCTACCGCTGTATGGCCAGCGCCGATGCTGCCGGCTGCTCCAACACCCTCAAGGCGCCGGTGGAACGGAACCGGCTGCTGGTGGAGGTGGAAAACCAACAAATCCGCTGTTGAACTGCCCAGCCCGCAGGCAGGTAAAGTGGTCCGTATCTTCGGTGGGGCAGGCGACAGGATCAATGTCGGCGAACCCCTGATCGCGTTCGAGGTGCCGGACAACACTGCCGGAATCGTGGGCACGGTCCCGAAGGACGAGGCACCGACGCGCTGGGTCCGCCTGAGCGCCGTACTTGATGAGGACTGACACCATGAGCGGCAGGCACACCGGCGAGATGCATTCCCACACCGTTGAGGGCACTGACCCCCAACTTTTTGTGGAGGTGCACGACCCCCAGAAAGACGCCGGACTGCGCCCAGTGCTGCTGCTGCACGGTTTCTCCTCTTCCAGCAAGCTCAACTGGCATGACACCGGCTGGGTGGCGGCCCTGCTGGAGGCAGGCCGCCGCGTCATCACCGTGGACCTGCCCGGACATGGCCGCAGCGGCGCTCCCGAAGACATGGACTCCTACTCCCCCAGCCGGATCCGCGCGGACCTGCTGCAGATAGCGTTCGACGCCGGCGTGCGGCCAATGCGCAATGGTGACCCCACGAGCGGGGTTGACGTTGTGGGCTATTCCTTGGGCGCCCGGCTCGCCTGGGAATTCGGCGCCACCCAGCCCGAGATCGTCCACCGCCTGGTCCTGGGCGGACCGAACATCGCCGATCCGCTGGCGGCCTTTGACCTCATCGCCGCCCAGAACTACCTCGCCGACGGAACCCCCATCGCGGACCCGTCCACATCCGGCCTGCTTAAGATGGCCATGCTCCTGCCGAGCAACAACATCTTCGCGCTGCTGTCCCTGGTGGATGCCATCAAGGCCGAGCCGTTCGATCCTGCCGAAGCCGTTCCCCACATGCCGATGCTTCTTGTGGCCGGCGACCAGGATGAACGTGCGGCCACCATGCCGCAGCTCGCCGAACTTGGAATCCGGGCAGGGTCCATGGCTGAACAGCTGACGTTGCCCGGCCGCAACCACACCAACGCCATCACCAGCCGGGCTTTCAAACAAGGCGCCATCGCTTTCCTGGGAGTCTGAGCACTGCGCGGCTGACCCCTGGCGGCTGATTCCTGACAGCAATTTCATGGCTCCCACATAGGTTCCGCTGCTTGGATCGTCAGATGCAGCATCCTTCCCAGCCACACGCCCGCCGCACGGTCGCCGCCCTGTGCCGCCGTTCCGTCCTGGTGGCGACCGCCGGTTTCCTCGCCCTGGCCCTGATCGCCGCCGTGTACTTACTGGCGCCTGCCCGGTCCGGGCAGCGAGCAGAGTCTGGCACCTCAAGGGGCATCGACACGTTCGCAAATTCCGCCCCGTTTGACGCGGGCCTGGACGCAGCCATCGATGCCATCATCGACGACAACAGCCAGTACCAGGTGGGTGTTGCGCTGATGACCGCCGTCGGAGGGGACCTGCACCAGTACGGCGTGGAGGAACCTTTCGAGGCAGCAAGCACGGCAAAAATCCTGACTGCTGCGGCCTACTACCACCTGGTGGAGGAGGGTTCGGCGTCCCTCGATGATCCACTGGGCGCGTTCACCTCGGAGTTCCAGATCCAGGCGATGGTCCAGGACAGCAACAACGAATCATGGAGCCTGCTGATGGACGCAGTGGGCCTTTCCGAACTCTCGGAGTACGCCGCCTCCATCGACATCACCTATGACCCCGAGGTGAACACGCTCTCGACAGCACACATGGCCCACATGCTGGCGGAACTGTTCGAGGGCCGGCTCCTGGACCAGGAGCACACGGAACAGCTGTTGTCCTATATGCAGGACACCAACTACGAACACCTCATTCCGGCCGCAGTTCCGGACGGCGTCACCGTCTTCCACAAATACGGGCTGCTCGATGACGAACTCCACGACGCCGCCATCCTCTCCATGTCCGCCGGCAGCTTCGTGCTGGTAGTTTTCACAAAGGGTGCCGACCTCAGCGACGTCCCTGAACGGACGGTGCTGATCCAGGACATCACCAAGGCCGTTTCCGCCGCGCTCGCTTGACTTAGCCGCGGCGGGAGGCCGCATCCCCGCTTCCCGCTGCGGCGGCAGAAGGTAGGCTGGAATCGGGCGGAGACAGCCGGAGAGGGAACAAATGAGCACGCGTTTTGAAGACCGCACCCATGCCGGTGAACGGCTGGCGGCGGTGCTCACCCAGTTCCGGGAACGCCCCGACACCATCGTCCTGGGGCTGGCCCGCGGTGGTATCCCCGTCGCCGCTGCAGCCGCGAAGGCCCTGTACCTGCCGCTCGGCGCCGTTCTGGTGCGTAAACTCGGCATCCCCGGCCACGACGAAACAGCGTTCGGCGCGCTGGCCTGGTCCGGAGGCCGGATAGTGCGCCTGCTCAACCGTCCCCTGGTCACCCGCATTCTGAATCACGGAGTCCGCCAGGAATGGCTGGATGAAGTGGAGAAACGCGAGCGGGCCGAGCTGCTCCGCCGGGCCGCGACTTACCCGGGGATCAGCAACGACCTCACCGGTCAAACAGTTCTACTGCTCGACGACGGCCTGGCCACGGGAGCCACCATGCGCGCTGCCGCCGAGGCAGCCCGTTCCGGTGGTGCGGCACGCGTCGTCGCCGCAGCGCCGGTGGGTTCGGTGGAAGCCTACACGGCCGTGTCGCGGGTGTGCGACGCCGTGCTGTGCCTGCATCTGCCGGGCAAATTCCGCGCCGTTGGCAGCTTCTACCGGCACTTCGAACAATTGGCCGATGAGGACGCCATCAGCCTGCTGAACCAGTAGGCCCGATGGCAACACCGGGCCCTCACGGCGCAACCTGGCCTCACGGCAGAACGGCGGACCCAGACCAGATGGCCCGAACCCGCCGTTCTGCGATGCGTACTACTTTAGTGGTGGCTGCTGACGCCGAGCGGGTTGCCCTTCGTCTCCTTGGCAAGCAAAACCCCGACAGCCGAAATCACGCACAGGATCATGATGTAGATGCCGATGGATCCGGTCCATTTGGTGCTCTGCAGCAGAGTCTCGGCAATGGTTGCAGCGAAAGCACCACCCAGGATCGCACCGAACGCGTACCCGATGGAGATGCCCGAGTAGCGGACATTGGCCGGGAACATCTCGGCGTACATCGCCGACATGGGGCCGTAGGAAAGGCCGAGGCCGATGGTCAGGACGAAGAGCGCCACACCGTAAAGCCAGATGTTCCTGGTGTCGATCAGGGCAAACATCGGGATCATCCAAACGAAGATGATCGCATAACCGATCAGGAACGTCTTGACCCGGCCGATCCGGTCCGAGAGCCAGCCGCCTGCGAGCGTGAAGATCAGCCAGCCGAAGGAAGCAAGCGTGGTGGCCAGCAGGATTTCCGGGACCGGCATCTTCAGCGTCCTGGTGGCGTAGGAGATAAAGAAGGCAATCAACAGGTAGCCAGCGGCGTTGTTGCCGATGAAGATCATGGTCGAGTAGAGCACGGGCCTCTTATGGTTACGAATGAGCTCGCTGAGGGGCGCCCTGCTTTCGGCCTTTCGGGCCGCCATCTCCTGGAAGACGGGGCTCTCGGCCACAGCCCGGCGGATCAGGTATCCCACCACAATCAGCACAATGGACAGCAGGAACGGAACCCGCCAGCCCCACGAAGCAAAGTCTTCTTTGGACATGTTCGAGTTGAGTATGAAGAGCAGGCCGGTGGCCAGGATCATGCCGACCGGGACACCGATCTGCGGGTACGCGCCGAACACACCTCGCCGGCTCTTGGGGGCGTGCTCCACTGCCATCAGGGCAGCGCCGCCCCATTCGCCGCCGGCGGAGAAGCCCTGGGCAATGCGGAGGATGATCAGCAGGATGGGGGCCCAGACGCCGATCTGCGCGTACGTCGGCAGCATGCCGATCAGAGAGGTGGCTGCGCCCATCATCAGGAGGGTGAAGACCAGCATGGCCTTGCGTCCGAGCCGGTCACCAAGGTGGCCGGCCACAACTGCACCCAGCGGGCGGAACAGGAAGCTGATGCCGATGAGCGCGAAGGACAGGATCTGGGCCAGGCCCGGGTTGGATTCGTTCAGCGGGGCCAGGAACAGCGGGGACAGCAGCGTGCCCGTCAGTTGCGCGAAGATGAAGAAGTCGTACCACTCGATGGTGGTGCCGACCAGCGTTGCAGCGAGAACCTTGCGCTCCTCGTGCTTGCTGCTCGGGCCCGCCTCGGAATCGACGCGTGAAGTTTCGGTCATTGGCACTCCGTGGCTTGGGGGCAGCCTGGTAAGGGATTCCGGCTGCCGGGGTGGATTCAGGTCGTCCGATTTACTGATCGAACGGTCAGTAAGTACGACGTTACGCGAAGATGTGACGAAACGCACGACTTTTCTTGAATTTTCACGCGGATCAGTTCCATAGTTGAAGTTCCATTTCGGAATCAGCACACAGCTTTTTCGAGTATCAGCACACCGGCCGGGTACGGGAAGCAACGTCACGGTGCACGGGCAGCGCCGCCGCAGCCGCCTAGGATGGAATCCATGACCCCCACCGCAGTCCCCTCCGGAGCAGCTCAGGCTTCCCCGTCCCAGACCCTGTCGCGCGGAATCCGGGCACTGGAAATCCTGGCCGCGGCGCAGGCGCCGTTGACCATTGCGGAGCTTGCCGACGCCATGGGGGTCCACCGTTCCGTGGCCTACCGGATCCTGCGGACCCTGGAGGACCACTCCTTGCTGGTGCGCGATGACGCCGGCAGAGTCCAGCCGGGGCCTGGGCTCGCTGTCCTGGCGCGGGGCGTGGCCCGCAATCTCCAAACGGCGGCCCTGCCGGAGCTGACCCAACTCGCCAATGCCCTGACCATGAGTGCCTTTGTGGCCGTCTGGGACCGCGACGACTGTGTCACCCTGGTCACCGTGGACCCGAGACATACCGGCGCCGCCATTGTCCAGCACCCCGGCTCCCGGCATCCCATCAGCGCCGGCGCCCCCGGAATTGCGATCCAGTCGGCGTATTCAGAAGCTGATTGGCATGCGGCTGCCCCGGGAATCCCCTACCGGCCCGAGGCGGGAACCGCGCGGCAATTGGGCTTTGCCGCCAGCCACGATGAAGTCCTCGCCGGCGTCTCTTCCGTAGCAGTTCCGGTCCGGGTCCCAGGCGGCCGGCCGGCCGCGCTGTCCGTCGTTTACATCCGGGCAGCCCAGAATCCGGACGAAATCGCCGCTGCGCTGGTGGCGGGCGCCGGGCGCATTGAGGCCCAGCTGGGCTGACCACGGCACACCCCGCCTGGCCGTGACCAGCGCCCGGCGGCGATCAGTGGCGTTTGCGGAGAATGGCCGCCGCCGCGGCACCTAGCACCAGCAGGCCGCCAGCAGCAACCACAGGCACAATGAATGCCGTGTGGTAGCCGTGGGCCTGCGCGAGCTGGCCACCAACCGCGGCACCCAACGCGGTGCCCGCCACGATCCCGCTGGCCAGAGCCGTCATCACGGTGCCCAGCCGTTCCGTCGGCGCCACCAGGCCTCCGATCGCGAAGACCGTGACCATCACGGGACCCACCGGCAATCCCAGGACCAGCAGCACCACCACCATGCCGCCCAACGATCCTGGCACCAGAAGCAGCAACGCAAGCACCGTCATCAGTGCGGCGCTGACCAGCCACCGGGCCGCCGGGGTGAAGCGCTGGGGCCAGTACGCCACGGACAGGGCTGCGGCGGCAGAGCTCAATCCCATGACCGCATACAGCAGGCCGGCGATTTCAGAGGTGGCGAAACTCGCAGAGAACGAGCTCAAGGACGTCTGGGCGGACCCAAAGAAGGTGCCCATGGCCACCATCGCCAGGACGGGCAGTGCGACGACGGCGGGAATCCTGGCTGCCTTGCGCCAGGCTGCGGAGCCCCGGATTACGGGAACCGCCTTGTGGGTGGAGTGCATGGCAAAGGCGGGCACCAGCGTGATGGTCATGGCTGCAGCCAGGGCCAACGGCAGCCAAGGGGCCACCAGGCTGGCCAGGATTCCCACAAGGGCCGGTCCCAGGACAAACGTCAGTTCATCGGCTGTGCCCTCGTAGGACAGGGCCGTGTCAAGGTCCCGGCGGGCCTTCGTTCCCTTGCCCCGCGAGGTGAGCGCCATCCAGCGCACCCTGGCCAACGGCCCTACCTGCGGGCAGCTGGCACCGGCAAGGAACGCGGCGGCGATCACGGCGACGGGAAAGGACCCGGCGTCGGGCGCGGCCCAGGCCGCGCCGATCAGCGCCAGGACGGCCAAGGCATTGAGCACCGCCGCAACCAGGAGGACGGGCCGCTGCCCCCTGCGGTCTGCGAGGGCACCAAAGACGGGGGCGGCCGAGGGCCGAGCCGATCCCCACGGCACCGGCGGCAGTGCCGCCAAGCGCGTAGGAGCCGGTCACGGACGTGACGAGGGTCAGGGCACCGACGGTCAGCATGGCCAGGGGCAGCCGGGCGAACAGGCCCAGGGGGATAAAGCTGCGGCCGGCGAGGTGCGGGAGCCTGGCGAACCGACCCGTGGGCGGAGCCAGCGAAGCGGACGCCGGCGCAGTGTCGGGATGGACTGCGCCGGGAGAAGGCGGCGCTTCCAGGGAAGCGGGCAGGGAGGACATTGCTGAAGATCTCAAGGTAACGGGCTCGTTCAGTAGTGCGCATCGTCCCTCCTCCCGATGCGCGCGACCCGGTAACCGTTCAATCATATAGGCCGGTTTGGCCCAGTCCAGCCCGGCATGGCCGCAGTCACACCAGCGCCTCGGCGGCGTCGGAAATGCGGAGCGTGGAACCGTTTCGACCCTTGAGGACCTGGAGTTGGGTTCCGATGCGCTGTTTCATCTCCGCCACATGGCTGACCAGACCCACAACGCGCCCGCCGTCGCGAAGGCCTTCGAGGGCGTCCATGACCTGTTCCAGGGATTGTTCGTCCAGGCTGCCGAAACCCTCGTCTACAAAAAGCGTCTCGATCTGGATGCCACCGGATTCCTGCTGCACAACGTCTGCCAGCCCCAGGGCGAGGGACAGGGATGCCATAAAGGATTCGCCACCCGAAAGCGTAGAAGTATCCCGGCGGTGCCCGGTCCACTGGTCCACCACTTCCAGCCCCAACCCGGATTTTGCGCCGCGCGCAGCCTTGGCGTCTGAATGCTGGAGCAGGTAGCGGCCATCGCTCATGGCGACTAGCCGTTCAGAAGCAGCCAACGCCACCTGTTCGAGCCGTGCCGCGAGGACGTAGCTGTTCAGGCTCATGCGGTAGCTGTTGTCTCCACGGCCGGCTGCGGTATCAGCCAGGGCTGTCAGCAGCTGGGCGCGTTCCCTGGGACCGCGCCCAGCACCGGCCAGCTGTTGGTAATCGTTGCGGAGACCGGCTAGCGCCTCCACACAGCGCGTGGCCATGCCGGCGGCGAGATCGGCAGCCCGTGCTTCCTGGCCGGCCTTCTCCGCGGCGGCCTGCAGGTCAGCGAGGAGGGCTTCGTCCATCACGGGATGGGCTGCCTCTTCAGTCAGTGCCAGCAGCAGATCCTCGGATGCGAACAGCTCGGCAATCCGCGCCTGTTCGTCCTGGCCGGCCCGGACCTCGGCCTGCAAGGCAGCAGCATCAGCATTCGAAAGAAGCTGTGCGCGGGCCACCTCCGCCGAGCCGAAGCCGGCGTCCGGTAACGCCAGTTCAAGCTGGATCCGTGCTTCCTCGGCCCTGGCCTTGGCTCTGCTGAGCAATGCCTGGGCCTCCACGGTTTTCTCCAACGTGGCGGCGGCATCCTGCAGCGCCCGCAGCCGCAGCGTGAGGCTGCGGTGACCGCCTCGCAGCGCAGAGAGTGCGCTGTCAAGGGACGCCACCTGATCCACCAGTCCCGACAATTCAGCGGTGACCTGTGCGAGCTCGGATTCTGCGCTGTGCCTGGCGGAATCCGCTGCCGCCATTCGGGCCTCCGCGGCCTCAAGCTGCTGCCGGAGGTCCGCGAGGTTTTTCACCGCCAGCTGCGACTCGCAGGCGGCGGTGCGGGCGGACTCGAAGGCCGCAAGCGCGTCCGCTTCGGGAGTGTCCCCGCCCTGGCTTTCAAGGACGGCCACCAACTGGTTCGCGTCGGCCAACTCCCGGGCCCGCGCCGCCAGCTTTGTCTCTGCGGCCTCATGCTCCTGCTGGGCAGCTTCCTCGGCCTGGCTGAGGCCCAGCGCTGACGCCGCAGCCTCCGCGGGAGCCGGGTGGTCCGCACTGCCGCAAACGGGGCAGGCCTCGCCCTCGGCCAGCTGGGCAGCGAGTTCGGCGGCGGCGTTGGCGAGTCTTTCCTCGCGCAGGTTCAGCCAACGGAGTTTCTTCTCGAGCTGGATCTCCCGGGACGCCGAGTGGCGCTCCGTGGCGAGCGCCTGCGCCGCGCCTGCAGCCGCGCAGCGCCGGACGACGTCAAGAAGCTCGCCGGCCGCAGCGGCTTCCTTGTCATGGAGCGTGGCTGCTGATGCCAATTCCGCCAGCACTTCCAGGCCTGCCGTCAAGGTTTCCTGCTCCGCGCGGAGGCACTGCAGCGAAACGCCAAGGTCACTGTCCTTTTGGGTGAGTTCCCGCTGCTTCGTGGTGAGCGCGGCCCGCCGGGCAACCAGTGAATGGAGGCGTTCTTCGTCCGGCAACCTGGCTTCCACAACGGCCAACAGTGACCTGAGACGGCTGAGCTCTCCCCCAACGTCAAGTGCCCCGCCGGCAGAGAGCCCGGCATCGCCGTGGTCTGCATCCAATGCGCCAAGGTCAAGCTGGCCCAGTTCGGGGTCTTCATCCGCGGCCATCCGCAGCAGGGTGATGGCGGACTCCATAGCTCCCGCCGCGTGCCGAACCTGGGTCTGGCTGGACTGGACAGACTGTAGCTGACCCGTGAGCACCTCGGCGCGGCGGTGTTGTTCGAGCCGGGCGCCATGGAGCGCGAGCGAGGGCAGCATTGCCTCGGCGGCTGCCCTCCGGGCCTCGGCGGCTGCCAGCTTGCGGTGGCGCTCCCGCCGCGCGGACTCGTTCTCCAGCCGGCCGGACGAGTGCTTACTGACGGCCGCTGCGGCCTCCGCCGCCGCAGCCAGTTCGCCTGCGCGGTGGGCCACGGTTTCCTGCAGCCATTCGATCCGGTCAGCCGACTCCTCCTGGGCAGGACCCGCAGAATCATCAATGGCCAGCGCAGCGGCCTCAGCTCCGGCCCGCGCCGCCAGCAGCCCAAGTTCTCCGTTCAGCCGGGCAACATCGTTCCGCGCTGCCTGGGCCTGCGCCGACAGCTCCTGTTCCAGGGCTTCGAACCGCTGGGTGCCAAAGAGCTTCTGAAGCAGTTCCAGACGATCGGCTGCCTTGGACCGCAGGAAGGCGGCAAAATCGCCCTGCGGCAGCATCACCACGCGGGTGAACTGTTCCCGGTCCATTCCCAGCAAGGCGGTAATTTCGGCGCCGGCTTCATCATTGCGTCCGGATCGCTCCGTCCACGTTCCGCTGATCCGTTCCCGGAGGAGCGTTTTGGCCTGCTGTGTGGTGAAGCCGTTTTTACCACGGGCACTGGGTTTATCCCAGGCCGGCGATCGGGTGACTTCGAAATGGCGGCCCTGGGCCGAAAACTCGCAGGTGACCGCCGGCTCCAGCGAAGGCTCGGCATGATCGCTGCGCAGACGCTTGCCCTCCTGGCGCGCCCCCGGCACGGATCCGTACAGCGCAAAGCAGACAGCGTCCAGCACGCTGGTCTTCCCTGCGCCGGTAGGTCCGTTGAGTAGGAAGAGCCCGTGGGCGCTCAACCTGTCGACGTCGATTTCCTCGGTGCCCGCAAAGGGCCCGAAGGCGGAGATGACAAGGCGGTGGATCCTCATAGCGATGCCTCCCTGAGGCGGACGTTATCCAGGGCCGCGACGATAGCCGACTGCTCGGCGTCGTCCGCGTCCCGCCCCCGCACGTGATCGAGGAATCCGCAGCAGAGCGAGAGATCATCCTGGGCTTCGGCGAGCCGGCTGCTGTAGCTTTTGGACGCCTTGACGGCGCCGCCCTGCGGATCAAACCCGAGGACCAGCGTGTCCGGAAAACGGACCCGCAGCCGCTCCATGGCCTGCGCGGGCCGCTGCTCATCCGTGAGGGTGATCTGGCAGTACGCCCCTTCGGCCCACGAATGCTCTGCGGACTCCAGGAGTTCCGAGATTTCGCCGCGGAGCACGGCCAGCTTCCGCGGCGCTTCCCACGTCAGTTCCGATACGCCGATCACACCGTCCGGGCCGACGTCGATCAGCCAGCTTCCCTTGGTGTGCGTGGCTTCGGAGAACGAGTAGGCCAGGGGCGATCCCGAGTACCTGACCTGCGGCGACAGCGTCTGCCGGCCGTGCAGGTGCCCCAGCGCGGTGTAGCTGAATCCGTCGAACAGGTCCAGGGGCACGGCTCCGACTCCCCCGATGCTGAGGTCCCGCTCGCTGTCGGAGCTGATCCCGCCGCTGGCGAACGTGTGGGCGAGGACCACCGAATGGACCGTTCCCGCAGCGTTGCGCTGCGCGAGGTCCGCCCGGATGCGGTCAGTGGCGGCGCGGGTGACTTCGAAGTGGCTGGCGGATTCTGCGCCGAGCTGTTCGGCGACGAGGCGCGGTTCCAGCCAGGGGATCCCATAGATGGCCAGGACGGCGCCGGGCGCCTCGCCGTCACCCGCTCCCAGCGGCAGTACAACTGGCTGGTCCAGGTCCGCCAGCCTGGTCCGCAGGTGGACGCCGCCCCGCTCCAGCAGCCGGGAAGCGAAGCCCAGCCGGATGGCGGAGTCGTGGTTGCCTGATGTCAGCACCACCGTGGCACCGGCCGCCGTCAGCCGCACCAAGGCATCATCCAACAGCCCTACCACATCGACGCCGGGCAGGGCGCGGTCGTAGACGTCGCCGGCGATCAGGACAACGTCGACCGAGTTTTCGGTGACGGTGCTGACGAGCTGATCAACAAATGACCGTTGGGCGTCCAGCATCCCGACGCCATGGAAGGACCTGCCCAAGTGCCAGTCCGATGTGTGCAATAACCGCATATTCTTACGCTATCGGCTGCCACCGACAGTTTAGGACACCGCCGCAACAGGCCGTGGCCCGGACGGGCCAGCTAGCCGCGCTTTCCGTCGAAGAATTCCTGGGCCTCGTCGCGGCTGTCCTGCTGGTCCGCCGCGGAATGAACCGGCGGGGCCGTCACCGCGGCAGCTGCCTTGGCAGGCACCGTAGCGGCCTCGTCGGCGACGTCGACATCGACGTCAACATCCTCGTCGTCAAAATCCTCAACGTCGGCGTCGCTGTCGTCAGGCACTGACCCGCCAGCGGCCAAGGCCGTACCTCCAGCAACCGGCTCAGCGAACCCACGGAAGACCAGCCCGGCGATGGCCGCGCCCGCCAGGGGAGCAACCCAGAAAAGCCACAGCTGCTCAAGGGACCAGCTGGAGCTGAAGAGGGCCGAGGCAGTGGCGCGGGCGGGGTTGAACGGTGCGTTGCCCACGGAGAGGCCCAGCTGCAGCAGGACGGCGACAGCGAGGCCAACAGCAACTGCAGCTGCCGTTTTGTTGATGTTGTTGCGCGCGGTGGTGCCTAGGAAGACTGCGACCAGGATGGCGGCGCCGAGTACTTCCAACAGGAGCACGCCAGCGAGGGGCGCCTGGATGATGGAATGTTCGCCGAATCCGGCGGTCACGGTGTCGAACGCCGTGCGGCTGTCCTGGATGCCCGGCAGGGTCCGCAAGATGCCGAAGAGGGCGAGGGCACCGAGGAGCCCGCCCACCAACTGCGCGCCGATGTACGCGGCCGCGTCACCGAGCCGGATCCGGCCGGCGACGGCGTGGCCAACAGTCACCGCCGGGTTGAAGTGTCCGCCGGAAACATAGCCGAAGGCCAGCATCGCCGCGGTCACCGCGAGGCCTGCTGCGAGCGCGGCAGGCAGCGGGCTGGACTGCGGGATGGAGAACAGCGGGACGCCCAGCCCTGCCACCACGATGAAAAGGCTGCCGAAGGCTTCCGCAGACAGCCTGGACACCAGCCCGTGCCGGATCTCGGCACCGCTGCCGGCAGTCAGCCCGGAGGCGGGAACACGGTGGACGGGCACAGGCGTGGTCATGGTGGGGCAATCCTTATCGTTGGGGTTGGGTGCCTTTGCATTCTGCCAAGGGAGTCTGGGCGTTGGCTGAGTCCGAGCTTAGTGGACGGACGGCGTGGCACCTCCGGCGCGTTCCACCGCCGCCCCACGGTAAATTTACTGTCATGAGCATTGAACCGGGCGCCGTTGCCGCACCCCCGCTGAAGTCCCGCATCCACGGCTGCCTCCTGGGCGGCGCCTTAGGAGACTCGCTGGGCTACGCGGTGGAGTCCGACTCAATCGAGGCCATCCGCCGGCGCTTCGGCCCGGCGGGCCTGACGGACCTGGCAGGGCTCGACGGCGGCAGCCACTTTTCGGACGACACGCAGATGACGCTGTACACCGTGGACGGACTGGTGGAAGTGCTCGAATGGGCCAATGACGGCGTGGGCGCCGATGCGAACGCCTGCGTGTGGCTGGCCTATCTCCGCTGGTTGGATACCCAGGGTGAGTCTGCGCCGCCGCATGCTCCGGCGCAGCCGCCGCGGTGGATCGACGGCAACGAGGTGCTGCGGCACCGCCGCGCGCCGGAAGAAACGTGCATCAGCGGGCTGGCCACCGGTGAAATGGGAACGGTCTACCGGCCCGTGAACTCGGACTCGAAGGATCGCGGAACGGTGATGCGGTCCGCACCGTTCGGCCTGATTCCCTACATCGCGTCCGACGCCGTCTATAAGTTGAGTGCCGACGCCGCCTCTCTGACACACGGCCATCCATCCGCCCGGCAAAGTGCCGGCAGCTTCAGCCTGTTGATCCACCGGCTGGTGGCCGGTGACACGATGGCGGACGCCGCGACGGCGGTCCTGGAGGAGGTGCGTGGCCTGAAGGATGTGGCGGCGGAACTTCCCGAGCGGCTTTCAGCGGCCATCCGCTGCGCGGGAAAAGGCATCCTTACACCGGAGGAACTGGTTCGGCAGCTCGGCGGGGGCCGGGCCGCGGAGGAGGCGTTCGCCGTCGGGCTTTACGCGGTCCTGGCGACAGCGCCTGGTGCGGACTCCACACTGTCGCCGCAAGACCATTTCCGGGCGGCGATTGCCTTGGCCGTCAACCACAGCGGTGGCAGTGATTCCACGGGATCCATCGCGGGAAACATCCTGGGCGCCTACTACGGCGAAGAGTGCCTGCCCCCGGAATGGCTCGACGCCCTCGAAGGGCCGGACGTCATCCGCGGCATGGCCGATCTGCTGGTGGGCGTTACGGCCGCCTAAGCTGGAGGTTGTTGCAGGCCTCGCAGATGTCCTCCGGGATCAGACCCCGGCGCTGCAGGACTCCGAAGATGACGCAGCCCAGGCAGAATCCGGCGAAGGCCTCCAGCGAGGCAGCCGCAATGAGAATCGCGAGCGTAATCCAGGCTGCGGGGGCGGCGCCGGAAAGGAACAGGATCAGCGCCGTGGTGGACACCACCGTTCCCACGCCCTGGGCAAAACGCTTGGGCGGTCCGGGAACCAGGCGTGCGCTGCCCAGCCGCGGCGCCAGCACCTTGACGGAGAGCAGGGCCAGCGGCGAGATCCGTGGCCCGAAGAGAACCCGCAGCCAGAAACCTGCGGCGATCACCACCAGTCCCCACACGGACCCGCTCAGCATTGTGGCGCCTGCCAGCAGCACCACCAGGCCGGCGGTGATCCGGGCGGCGTACTCGTTGACGGGGTTGGGAAAGGCGAACACGGCGGACCAGTTGATTCCGGTTGTTTGGCCGTGCATTAGTTTGCTCATCCTGTAAGGCTAGGAGCCGGGCCTCCCGCAGGGAAGATTTGTTGCGCCGGATGAACGCCGGGCCGGGCCGCGCAGCCAAAATCTCCGCAGGCGGACGACCAGTGCGGCTCAGCCGCCCACCATCTGCAGGAACTCGCCTTCGGAGAGCACTTCAATGGGCTGGCCGCGGTCGTGGAGCTCCAGGACGCGCCGTGCCTTGCCGGTCAGCCTGCCGGACCTCAGGTCCGCGGCCACAAAGCCGTCACCCACCACCAGCACCGTGGTGCGGGCCGTCACCCGGCTTTCCGGCCGGGCACCCAGCTCGGCTGAACGCACCTTCGCTTCCGGCCGGGCCATGGAGAGCTCGCCGGTGAAGACAACGGTCTGGCCGTACAGCGGATGGGAGGGTTCGGCGTCGGCATTGGGCACTGGGTTGTCGCCCTCCTCCGGCCACCCGGACAGGAACGGGCGGACCAGCGCTGCGCTGTTTCCACCAGCGGCGCCGGCAAGTGCGGTAAGGCTGGCTTTGGACAGGACATCGTGCGCCGGGTCAAAAGCCTCCTGATGCGGCAGCACCAGACCCAGCGACAGGTAGAGCTCGGCGATGCTGTTGGCATTGTTCCGCCCAGCGATATCGATCAGGATGCCGGCGCAGGCCCGGGCGTCCTCTGCAGCGTCGTGATGGTTGACCAGCGGCACGCCGGCTTCCTCCGCGGCGAACGGCAAGGAATTGGAGACCAGGGAGTAGCAGCGCCGGGCCAGCATCACCGTGCAGACGTAGTCGTAGGCAGGCCCGGGCAGGCCGGAGACCTCAAGCCCGGACCGGATCACGCCCAGGTCAAAGGCCGCGTTATGCGCCGCCAGGATGTCGCTCCCGATAAAGGCACCAATCTCCGGGAACAGCTCACCGAAGCGGGGACGGCCGGCCACGTCCGTGGCCTTGATGCCATGGACCCGGACGTTGTGGTACTCGAAGTGGTCGTGGTTGACCGGCGGACGCATCAGCCACGACGCCTCATCCACCACCCGCCCGCCCCGGACTTTAGTCAGGCCAACAGCGCACGGTGAACCCCGGAAGCCATTGGCCGTCTCGAAGTCGATCGCCGTAAAGTCCAAACCCACGGCCCATACTTTACCGCCGGACAGGGCCGCTCCGTGTCACCGGGGCGGCCCTGTCGCGCAGATCACGCGTCCGACGCCGGGACGCCCAGGTGCGTCAAGTACCCTGAGGAGGTGAACTTTCTTGCGATCAGCGACCTTGCCGCGCCCATGCTGGGTGGTGCAGGACCGGTCCAGCCGCAGCTGGCCTCCTTCCTGCCCGACTGGCTGAACCCCCAGATTTTCCTGGCCGATCCCGCACTCGCGCCCTGGGTGGTGCTGCTGGTCTGCGGAATTGTCTTCGCGGAGACGGGCCTGCTGGTGGGATTCTTCCTTCCCGGGGACTCGATGCTGTTCACGGCAGGGCTGCTGGTGGCAACGGACACCATCCAGTTCAATGTCTGGCTCCTGGCGCTCCTGATCACCATTTCCGCCATCATCGGCAACCAGACCGGCTACCTGATCGGCTCCAAGGCCGGCCCCGCCATCTTCAACAAGCCGAACTCCCGCCTCTTCAAGCGCGAAAACGTTGAGAACGCCCACGCTTTCTTCGAAAAGCACGGCGGCAAGGCCCTGATCCTGGCCCGCTTCGTGCCGATCATCAGGACCTTCGTGCCTGTGATCGTCGGCGTGGCGCAGATGGACAAAAAGAAGTTCTTCCTGTTCAACGTGATCGGCGCGGTGCTGTGGGGCAGCGGCGTCACGCTGTTGGGCTACCTGCTCGGTGACAGGGTCCCGTGGGTCCGGGAGAACCTGGACATCATCTTCATTGCCATCGTGCTGGTCTCCGTGATTCCGATCGGCATCGAAGTACTTCGCGGCCTCTCGGCCAAGCGCCAGGCCGCCACATTCGGCACCGATGCCGTCGACGAATTCATTGAGGAACACGCTCCCCACGAAGAGCGCAAGACTAACCTGGACTAGCTTCCTTGCAGCGCTGCCGGGCGGCGCTGCATCCAAGGCAAAGCTAAGGGAGCCCCACCATAGTGGGGCTCCCTTAGCTGTTAAGGCGTTTTCCGGTAGGGCTTTACTGCCGCCCCAGTGCGTCGACGATGGCCGGCAGGAGGGCCCGGAAGGCCTGTCCTCGGTGGCTGATCGCGTTCTTTTCAGCCGCCGACAATTCAGCGCAGCTGCGGTCCTCACCGGCCGGCTGCAGCACGGGGTCGTAGCCGAAGCCGCCCTCACCGCGGGGTTCGCGCAGGAGGGTCCCCTCAAGCTGGCCGTACTCCACCACTTCGCTGCTCCCGGCACCGGGTCCCGGAACCGCCAGGGCCGCAGCGCAGACAAACGCGGCCCCCCGGTGCCCGTCCGGGACATCGGCGAGCTGGTCCAGCAGGAGCCTCAGGTTGGCGGCGTCGTCACCGTGCCGGCCAGACCAGCGCGCGGAAAAGATTCCCGGCGCCCCGCCCAGCACGTCCACGGCCAGCCCCGAATCATCGGCAATGGCCACCAGGCCTGTAGCCTCGGCCACGGCCCGCGCCTTCAACAGCGAATTCTCGGCGAACGTCACACCGGTTTCGACGACGTCGGGCGCCCCTGCCGCCGCGGCGTCCACCACCTGGGTGTCGACGTCGAGCCCGGGGACCTGCCCGCGCAGCAACTCTCGGAGCTCCTTGAGCTTGCCCTTGTTGTGCGTGGCCAGGACGAGGCGAAGCACTGGCGCGCTAGCGGATTCTGCGTTCACGGCGTTCGGGTTCACAGTGCGTCTGCGAGAGTTTCGCGCTGGATCGCCGCCAGCGCCGTGGTGCCCAGGAGGGCAAGGTCCAGCAGCTGGTCCAGCTCGTCGCGGTCGAAGGGTGCGCCCTCGGCGGTGCCCTGGACTTCAACGAATTTCCCGGAGCCGGTGACCACCACGTTCATGTCGGTTTCGGCGCGGACGTCCTCAACGTAGGGCAGGTCCAGCATGGGCACGCCGTCGATGATGCCCACCGAAACGGCTGCGATCGTGTCGATCAGGGGCTGGGCGTTCCTGGCGATCAGTTTGTTGTCGCGGGCGAACCGGATGGCGTCAGCCAGGGCCACGTAGGCGCCGGTGATGGCCGCGGTGCGGGTTCCGCCGTCGGCCTGGAGGACGTCGCAGTCCAGGACAATCGTGTTTTCGCCCAGGGCCTTGGTGTCAATGATGGAACGCAGCGATCGTCCGATCAGCCGGGAAATCTCGTGAGTCCGCCCGCCGATTTTCCCCTTGACGGACTCGCGGTCCGAACGGGTGTTGGTGGCCCGGGGAAGCATGGCGTACTCGGCCGTGACCCAGCCGCGGCCTTCACCTTTGAGCCAGCGCGGCACTCCCGCCGTCAGGGACGCCGTGCACAGGACCCTGGTGTTGCCGAACTCGATGAGGGCCGATCCCTCGGCCTGCTTGGACCATCCGCGGGTGATGCTGATGGGGCGGAGCTGGTCGGGGGCGCGGCCATCGGCGCGCACTACGGGCACTGCGGTTGATTCAGAAGTCATGCCTTTAGCTTATCGACTCGCGGCGAGCAGCCCCGCCGCAGCCAGGGCAGCCGACCACGCAGGGCGGCGGACCGGAGAAGTATTGGATCAGACGGTGTAGTGCACACCGGCCACGGCAACGGCCACATCGCCGCCGAATACGGGGCGCGCTTCGGCCATAACAGTGGTGGGCGATGTCCAGACGGGGATGTGCGTGAGCAGCAGCCGGCGTGCGCCTGCGCTCTCCGCCGCCTGACCGGCGCGCTTTCCGGTCAGGTGGACGTCCTTGATGTCGTCGTCGCGGCCTTCTTCAAACGCGGCCTCGCACAGGAACAGGTCAGAGTCCTTTGCCGCTTCCTCCAGCCCGGCACATGAATCGGTATCCCCGGAATACGTCAGGACCCGGCTGACCGGGTTGCCCTGCTTGTCCGGTTCGGTCACTTCCACCCGCAGGGCGTAGGCCTCCTCCACGGGGTGGTTCACCGCGAACGGCGTCACCGTGAACGGCCCCACGGTGACGGACTCCCGTTCAATCCAGTTCGTGAAGTCGAATTCCTCGCGCATCCCCGGATCCAGCTCCAGGCCGTAAGCGGTGGCCATCCGGTCCGCCGTCGCGGCCGGCCCCCAGACCGGAATCCTGCCGCGTCCCCAGCCGCCGGGCTTCCAGCGGACCGCCACGTGCAGCCCGCACAGGTCCATGCAGTGGTCCGGGTGCAGGTGGGTGAGGAAGATCGCGTCGATGTCTTCAAGGTCTGTGTAGCGCTGGATGGCGCCCAGCGCTCCGCTGCCCAGGTCCATCACGATCTTCCAGGTCCGCTCGCCGTCGGTGGCGGTCAGGAGGTAACAGGACGCCGGCGAGCCGGGGCCGGGAAAGGAGCCGGTGCAGCCGACGATGGTGAGCTTCACAGGACAGGACCTCCGGCGCGGCGGGCGCCGACAAAGTTCGAAATCCTGGGTCCCGACGACGACTGCCGGGCGCTGGCGGCCTGCGCGGCGGCGATCATCTCGGGGGTGATCCGCGCCAGGCTGCCGGTGGGGTACTGGGCCGCCACGTGGTCCACCTGCCGGACGGACAGGACCTCCGGGCCCAGGAACCGGCGGGCCAGCGTTTCGAACTGGCCAGCGTCACCGGTGGCGATGAAGTGGTGTTCCGGGGGTGTCGCGGCGGTACGCTGAAGATCGTGGGTGGCAAGGGCCCGGTACACGTCCTTGGCCGTTTCCTCGGCGCTGGACACCAGAGTTACGGCGTCGCCCATCACGAAGGAAATGACGCCGGTCAGCAGCGGATAGTGCGTGCAGCCCAGCACCACGGTGTCCACGCCGGCTGCCTTCAGCGGCGCCAGGTATTCCTCGGCGATGGCCAGCAGTGCGGGTCCGGTAGTGATCCCGGCCTCCACGTAGCTCACGAACTCCGGGCAGGCCACGGACGTGATCGCCAGATCCGGCGCGGCGGCAAACGTGTCTTCATAAGCCCGTGAACCAACGGTGGCAGAGGTACCGATGACGCCGATACGCCCGCTCCTGGTGGCGGCGACGGCCCGCCGGACGGCCGGCTGGATCACCTCGATGACGGGAATGCCATACTTCGCGGTGTACCGCTCGCGGGCGTCCCGCAGGACCGCGGCCGACGCCGAGTTGCAGGCAATGGTCAGCAGCTTGACGCCGGAGTCCACCAGTTCGTCCATCACGCCGAGCGCGTTCGCACGGACTTCGGCGATGGGCAACGGCCCGTAGGGTCCGTTGGCGGTATCCCCCACATAGAGGATGGACTCGTTGGGGAGCTGGTCGATGATGGAACGCGCCACAGTCAGTCCGCCGACACCGGAATCAAAGACGCCGATGGGGCGGGACCCCACCTGGCCGGTGGTGCTGCTGGCTGCAGAGTCCGATGCGACTGCGTCTGACGGATCCATGCTCGAGGCTGTAGTCATGATTATTCGAGGATAGGTCTTCCCCGGGGCCTCAGCCATCACATTGTGGCGTCCGACTCATGTCAAATTTGTCACATTGGCGGTGCTATCCCGGAACGGGACAGCAGCTCAGGCCCGGGAATCCAGGGACTGGAGCATGGCCTGGACGAGGGATTCCTGCAGCCACGTGGTGAAGTTGTACACCAGGGCGAGGTAGCTTTCCACGTCCTCGGCCTGGGACCAGTCCTGCATCAGGTGCACGTGCTGGGCGTCCTCTTCATCCCGGATGTCCAGGCGCTCCGCCAGCACCAGGCGCACATCGTTCAATGCCATGGACCAGAGCCCGGCCCCTTCTGCGGTGAGGACCACCTCGTCCTTGTCCAGGTCCAGCGCGGCGGCGCGCAGCGCGCCGATCTTGGTTTCCCGCAAGGAGCGCTCGGTGAGCTGGCGGAACTCCAGGGACGCACCGTCGTCGTTCTTCATCACGTTGGGCAGCAACCGCTTAACCGCACGGTCCGTCGGTTCCTGGACGTCCATGTCCAGTCCGATCAGGGCGGCCAGCGGATCCTGGCTGGCGTGTTCGGCCGGCTGGAGCATGGAGATGACGTCATCGATCAGGCTGCGGAGCAGTTCACGTTCGGCGGGTTCCAGGAACCCGGTGATGCCTTTGAGCCCGTATTTGAATGCCTTAGCCACGTTTCCCCTTGCCCTGCCCGGACCCGCCGGATTTTCCTGTGTTTCTGGAGTTTCCACCATTCCCGCCGGCGGCCTTCTCCACGGTGGCCCAGAGGCCGAAACCGTGCATGGCCACGGCATGCCGCTCCACCTGTTCCTTGCTGCCGTGGGCAACAATGGACCGGCCCTTTTTGTGGACTTCCATCATCAGCTTGTTGGCTTTGGACTCGGAGTAGCCGAAATAGCTTTGGAAGACATAGCTGACATAGCTCATCAGGTTGACGGGATCGTTCCAGATCACCAGGTTCCAAGGGATGTCCGGGGCGGTCAGGGAGTCGGTGGACGACTCTGTCCCGGTCCGGGTGCCCTCCTGTGTATCAGGGCCGAGCGCAACGCTTAAGGTCATCTGTCCATTCTATGGGGAGTATGGGCCCACGCCGGATGGGCCCACGCTGGCGAGGGCCCCGCGGCCAAGCGAAGCGAGACGGGGGAGCCGGTGGGGAGGGCCCCGCGCGGCCAAGCGAAGCGAGACGGGGGAGCCGGTGGGGACTAGAGTGAATTTCGTGAGTACCTCCGCCGGCTGGGACCATCCCCGCACGTCCTTTTACACAGACCACTACGAACTGACCATGCTGCAGGCGTCCCTGCATTCGGGCGCCGCGCACCGCCGGTCCGTCTTCGAGGCCTTTGCCCGACGCCTGCCCGACGGCCGGCGGTACGGGATTGTGGCAGGGACGGGCCGCCTGCTGGAAGGCATCGCCGACTTCCGGTTCGGCGAAGCGGAGCTGGACTTCCTGGGCCGGACCGGCGTGGTCAACCAGGACACCCTGGACTACTTGGCGAACTACCGGTTTTCCGGTGACATCTGGGGCTACCCGGAGGGCGAGGCATACTTCCCCAACTCCCCCATTCTGATTGTCGAATCAACGTTTGCCGAAGCCTGCATGCTGGAGACGTACCTGCTTTCGGTCCTGAACCATGACAGTGCCATCGCCTCCGCCGCATCCCGCATGATCACCGCGGCCGGCAATCGGCCCTGCATCGAGATGGGGTCCCGCCGCACGCACGAGGAATCGGCAGCCGCGGCCGCCCGCGCCGCCGTCATCGCCGGCTTCGACAGCACCTCCAACCTCGAGGCCGGCATCCGCTACGGCATCAAAACGGTGGGCACCGCCGCGCACTCCTTCACACTCCTGCATGACACCGAGCGGGACGCCTTTGAGGCGCAGATCGCCTCCCTCGGTCCCGGCACCTCGCTGCTCGTGGACACGTACGACGTCGAAGCGGCGGTGCGTGCCGCCGTCGAGTTGGCGGGCCCCAAACTGGGCGGCGTCCGGCTGGACTCCGGGGACCTCGTGGCCCAGGCCCAGTGGGTCCGGCAGCTGCTGGACGAGCTCGGCAATGTGAACACTAAGATTGTGGTTACCTCGGACCTGGACGAATTCGCCATCGCCGCACTGCAGTCCGCACCGGTGGATTCGTACGGGGTGGGCACGTCCCTGGTCACCGGCTCCGGGGCACCCACAGCGAGCATGGTCTACAAGCTCGTCAGCCGGACCGACGACGCCGGCAACTTCGTCTCCGTGGCGAAGGCGGCCAAGAACAAATCCAGCAAGGGCGGACGGAAGTATGCACTGCGCAAGCTAAACGAGCGGGGGGTGGCTACCCAGGAAATTGTGGGCATCGGCCACCGTCCCGAAGACGACGGCAACGACCGGCCGCTGCTTCAGCAGTTTATGAAGAACGGCGAACTGCTGCCGGGCTGGACCGGACACGAGGGTGTGGTCCGCGCCCGCCAGCGGCACGCGGACACCATGGCCGAACTGCCCGGCGTCGTCAACCGCCTGCAGCGCGGCGAACCTGCTATCCCTACTCTCTATGAAGAAAACTGAGGAGAACTGATGTCCCGCGCCCTGATCATCGTTGACGTGCAGAACGACTTCTGCGAGGGCGGCTCCCTGGCCGTGGCCGGCGGTGCCGATACTGCCGGGGCCATCAGCGAGTACGTGGACGCCCACCACAACGAGTTCGACCACATTGTTGCCACCCAGGACTGGCACATCGATCCCGGGGCACATTTTTCCGACACGCCCGACCTCAAGGACAGCTGGCCCCGGCACTGTGTCGCCGGCACGCGCGGAGCCGAACTCCATCCGGACCTGGACACCGAATACATTCAGGCCTACTTCCAGAAGGGCCAGTTCACCGCGGCGTATTCCGGCTTTGAGGGCCTGCTGGCCCCTGAGGACGCCGTCCCCACCGGCGAACGCCAGCCTGGTGCCATGCCCGCTGACGCAGCTGCCTACGCGCCGGCGGAGAACGCCATCGGGCTGGACGACTGGCTGCAAAGCCATGACGTTGAGGATGTTGTCGTAGTGGGGATCGCCACCGACTACTGCGTCATGGCCACCTCGTTGGATGCGGTCCAGGCCGGCTACTCCGTCACGGTCATCCGTTCACTGACCGCCGGCATCGCCGAGGACCTGGAGGATGCCGTCGCCGAGATGGAGCTCGGCGGCGTCGAAGTCTCCTGACGCCTGGCACCAGCCGCCTGATACAGGACCTACAACAAGCGTGGCCCGGGATGCAGAGCACCGGGCCACGGCTGTCTCTTGGGCCGCTATTTCCGGCCGATGAACCAGTCCTGGAGCTTGCGCAGCCTGGACTGGAGCTGCTCCTCGTTCGCCTGCGCCACCGGCGGGCCGCCACAAACCGTCCGCAGCTTCGTGTGCACCACACCGTGCGGGGTTCCGGTCCGCGCCGACCAGGCCGCAACGTTTTTGGCCAGCTCGTTGCGCAGGTCCATGAGCATCCGGTGGTCCGGTATGGCCGGAGCCGCGGCGGCCGGCTCGGCTGCCGGTGCGCGCCTGTTTTTGCGGTTGAGCTGTTCGTGCTGTCGCTGCCGCAGCAGCGTCCCCACCTGTTCGGCGTCCAGCAGCCCGGGGATGCCCAGGAAGTCCAGTTCGTCTTCCGAGCCCACCTCTCCCCCGGTGCCGAACTCGCCGCCGTCGAACAACACGCGGTCGAAGGACGCCTGCGAGTCGAGGGCCTCGAACGTGCCCTTGGTGAGGCTGTCGGACGCCTTGTCCTCCCGGTTGGCCTCTTCCATCAGTGAGTCCTCGGGATTGAACAGGCCGTCGCTGTCCTCTTTCTCGGGGCGGTCCAGCGCGTGGTCGCGTTCGGCCTCCATCGAGTTGGCCAGGGCCATCAGCGTCGGCACAGACGGCAGGAAGACCGAAGCCGTTTCGCCGCGTTTCCGGGCACGCACAAAGCGGCCCACCGCCTGGGCAAAGAACAGCGGCGTGGAAGTGGATGTCGCATAGACGCCGACGGACAGCCGGGGCACGTCCACACCTTCTGACACCATCCGGACGGCAACCATCCACCGCTTCTCGCTCATGGTGAATTCCTCGATCTTGCTGGAGGCCTTGGCGTCGTCGGAAAGAATCACAGTTGGCGATTCGCCGGTGATCCGTTTCAGCTGCCCGGCATAGGCCCTGGCGTCGTCGTGGTCCGTGGCGATGACCAGCCCGCCAGCGTCCGGAACCGTGCGGCGCACTTCGCTTAGGCGTTTGTCCGCCCCCGCCAGGACAGCGGGAATCCATTCCCCGGCCGGGTTCAGCGCCGTCCGCCACGCCTGCGACGTGATGTCCTTGGTGACCGCGGACTCGCCCAGGGAGGCCGCCATCTCCTCTCCGGCACTGGTTCGCCAGCGCATCTGGCCCGAGTAGGCCATGAACATGACCGGGCGCACCACGTGGTCACGCAGGGCGTTGCCGTAGCCGTACGTGTAGTCAGCTTTCGAGCGCCGGATGCCGTCCTTGTCCTGTGCGTATTCAACAAACGGGATGGGCGAGGTGTCGGAGCGGAACGGCGTCCCGGTCAGGGAGAGCCGCCGTGCCGCAGGGTCAAACGCTTCGCGGAGACCGTCGCCCCAGGACAGGGCTTCGCCGCCGTGATGGATTTCGTCAAGGATCACCAGCGTGCGGGCGGCCTCGGTCTTGGCCCGGTGCAGCATGGGTTTGCTGGCCACCTGGGCGTAGGTGACAGCCACGCCAACAAAACCGCGGCCGTGCTGGCCGTCGGAGTTCTTGAAGTTGGGGTCGATGGCGATGCCCACCTTGGCCGCGGCGTCGGCCCACTGCCGTTTCAGGTGGTCCGTGGGTGCCACAATGGTGACCCGGTTGACCGCCCCGGATTCGATGAGCATCGAGGCCACGCGCAACGCGAAGGTGGTCTTGCCGGCGCCGGGAGTTGCTACGGCCAGGAAATCGCGGGGATCGGTCCTGAAGTAGAGGTCAAGGGCTTGCTGCTGCCAGGCACGGAGTTTCTGGGCGGTTCCCCAGGCTGCGCGTTCCGGATAAGCCGGTGGCAGGGTGGGGCCGCCAAAGAGCGTCTCCGTCACTATTTGTTGTTGCCCGAGTCCCCTCCGGGACCCTTGCCGCCGTCGTTGCCCGGGCGGAGGCCGTCATAAACCTCTTTGCACATGGGGCACACCGGGAACTTCTGCGGATCCCGGCCCGGCGTCCACACTTTGCCGCAGAGGGCAATGACAGGATCACCCGTCAGCGCGGATTCCATGATTTTTTCCTTGCGCACGTAGTGCGAGAAGCGTTCCCGGTCACCGGGCTCCACTTCCTGGCGCAGCTCTTCGCGCTCGATGGTTGCCGTGGACGTTCCAGCCCCGGAAAGCTCGCGCATCGGGTCGTTCTCGAGAGGGTCCGTCATGCTAGTCATGGCATCCATCTTAGCGTCCCGGGAGGGCTGACGTTCGACGGCGGGAGGACCGTTTTGCACTCACCGCACCGTCCGGCGTCGCCCGTTCCGCGCAACGCCGGTACCCGCCCGCCCGCGGTGTGTGGCCGGAATTACAGCTCCTGCCAGTCAGGTTTGTGTTCGTACGTGTGCCGGTAGAAGTCGGCGAGCTTAAGCGACGACGCCGCCGCCTCATCCACCACGATGGTGGCGTGCGGGTGGAACTGGAGGACCGAAGCCGGGCAGATGGCGGCAACGGGTCCTTCCACGAAGTCGCGGACCGCCGGCGCCTTCTGCGCCCCGGTAGCGATGAGGACAACGTGCCGTGCCTCAAGGATGGTGCCCAGACCCTGGGTGACCACGTGGTGCGGCACCTCTGCCAGGCTGGTGAAGAACCGGGCGTTGTCGCGGCGGGTCTGCTCGATCAGCGTTTTGATGCGGGTCCGGGATGCGAGCGAGGATCCGGGCTCGTTGAATCCGATGTGGCAATCCGTACCCACGCCCAGGAGCTGCAGGTCCACCCCGCCCGCTGCCCGCATGGCATCTTCGTAGACCCGGCAGGCGGCGGCCAGGTCCTCGGCCGCACCGTCGGGAGTATGGACGTTGCCTTCGGCGATGTTGACCCGGCTGGTGAATTCCCGCCGTATGACTTCCCGGTAGGACTCCGGATGCCCGTGTGCCAGCCCCACGTATTCGTCCAGGGCAAAGGCATGGGCATTGCTGAAGTCCAGCCCGTCACGCTGGTGCCTGGCCGCCAACTCGTCGTAGACGGGCAGCGGCGATGACCCCGTGGCGAGGCCCAGTACTGCGGCGGGCTTGCGCCGGAGCAGGGCCTCGATGGCATCGGCGACGAGCGGTCCGATCTGTTTGCTGCCCTGGACGATAACGACTTCCATGTCCGGCCGCCTTTCTGTTGCTTTACGGAATCAACGGTTGACGGTCAGTTGGGCCAGCATTTCCGGGCCACGGGCCTCGAGCCAGCGGCCACCTACCCTGATGCCGACCACAAAAAGTACCAGTCCCAGGACGGGGCCTATGGCAAGGTTCAGCCATCCGAAGACGGGGTTTCCAGTCACACTTTGGGCAATGATCAACCCGGCTTCCGGAAGCACCAGGAGGGACAGGACCCCCATGCCGCCAAACTGCACTGCCATGGTCTGGCCGACGCTGCCGGGTGGCTTCTTGAACGGACTGTCTCCGGGCAGTGGCACTGCGACGTTGTACCGCGCCGAGACTACCGACGAGAGGCCAAGACCGGTCAGCAGAATTCCCACCGACAGTCCCAGCACGCCGGGCAACCATTCCCAGCTGCCGGTGAACATAAACGGCACCACTGAGAAGGCGAGCACCACCGGTACGGCGAGAATCAGGCACGCCAGGGCCCGGCCCAGCCTGTCCGGGACACCCCGCACGCCGGCGGCAAGGTGGAGCGCGAACGCGGTGTTGTCGTAGGAAACATCGGCGGAGATTGACCAGGCCATGAGGAAAGCGGTCAGGGGGCCCAGCATCGTGAGGATGCCGAAGCTGTCCCCCTGGCTCGCCTGGAAGAACATCACCACGGCCAGCAGCGGAATCACGAGGAGCGATCCGCCGTAACGGGGATCCCGCAGCCAGTAGGTCAGGGCACGAGCTGTGACGGCACCGGTGGGCGTGGCGGGCAGGAGCGAGAACAGCCCCAGCTTGCCGCCCTTCCGGCTCCCGCTCCCTTGATATGGCGGGTTAACCAGGGCACGCTCCAGAAGGACTTTCCAGCACCAGGCAAGTCCCGCGAGGGTGAGCAGTGAAATGAGCAGCTTCACGGCGGCTTCGAGGGGCCGTCCGGCGTCGACGTCTCCGCCCAAGGACCAGGCGGCGCCCAGCGGCGTCCAGGCAAGAGTCCGGGCAAATTCAGGCAGGAACCCGGCGGACGCTGAGATCCCCTGCAACACTCCTGCCACGATGGGGCCCATCAGGATCAGCGGAACCATAAAAACAACACCGCTGACGTCCTTGAAGCGCCGCGACGCCGCCAGGCTGGCCGTGGCGGTGGTGACCACTTTGGACAGCACAATGCACGTCATGACGCCGAGGGCTGCTCCCAGGAGTGCGGTCACGGCAGGAACGAAGCCGCGCGCCCACGTGCCCACGGTGGCCAGCGCCACAAGCGACGTGGCCACCCCCGGAATTCCGATCAGGCCGCCCAGGGCCAGGCCGGTCAGGAGCTGCCGCATGGGGACCGCAAATGTGGTGAAGCGGGCGGGATCGAGGGTCATGTCGGTGGCCGAAACCGCCACCGGGATGATCCCCCAGCCCAGGATGGCCGCGGAACCGCCAAGCACTACGGCCGTGTAGGCGAGCTCGTGGTTTTCCTGCCGCAGCATCACCAGGGCCACGACCAGCGCGCCCACGATTCCGAGCGCATAGAGGCCGCCGAACGCCAGGCCCACGAGCTGCCAGGGGCTGCGGCGGAGACCGTTCCGCAGCAGGGTCAGTTTGAGCCTTAGGAGGTGCGCAACCATTCCAGGCCCTCCGTGTGGTTTCGTCCGCCGACAAGCTGGACAAATCTTTCTTCCAGCGTTGCCCCGGCGCGTACTTCGTCCACGGTCCCGGCAGCGAGGAGCCTTCCGGCCGCCACCACGGCGACGTGGTCGCACATGCGCTGGACCAGGTCCATAACGTGGCTCGAGACGATCACCGTCCCGCCGGACGCTACATAACTGTCCAGGATGGACCGGATGTTGGCCGCCGAGACAGGATCCACGGACTCGAAGGGTTCATCGAGCACCAGCAGCCGCGGCGCATGGATCAGGGCCGAGGCCAGGGCGATCTTTTTGGTCATGCCGGCGGAATAGTCCACCACGAGGGTCCCGGCGTCCTGGTTCAGGTCCAAGGCGGACAAGAGCTCGCCCACGCGGGAGGCCACCACGTCTTTGTCCATGCCACGCAGCAACCCCGCGTAGGTGACCAGCTGTTCGCCGGTGAGCCGGTCAAAGAGGCGCACGCCGTCCGGGAGGATGCCCATCAGCTTCTTGGCCTCCAGTGGCCGGGCCCAGACGTCAACGCCGTGGACAATGGCCGTGCCGAAGTCGGGCCGCAGCAGCCCGGTGGCCATGGACAACGTGGTGGTCTTGCCGGCGCCGTTGGGGCCCACGATGCCAAAGAACGAACCCGCCGGGACGTCGAGGCTGATGCCGTCCACGGCGATTTTTCCGCCGAAACGCTTGGCGAGGCCGCGGATGGACAAGGCAGGAACGGGCCCGCTGTGCGCCACCGGATCAGAGTGGGGATCAGGATGCGGAGCAGTCATAACGCCAGCCTAGACCCAGGGCCCTGTCGACGGGGTCCACCCGCAGGAGTAGGGCCAAAGGCGTAGGGAAGCCTAGAACGAATGCCGCGGCAGGGCCCGTTCGTACTGTGGCGCCCAGGGGAGGTCATGCCCAAGTTCAAAAGCCGCCCGGAGCCACCAGTGCGGATCCCGGAGCGCGGCCCGGGCAATAAACACGCCGTCGGCCTGCCCGGTGGCCACGGCATGCTCCGCCTGGCCCGCGGTGGTCAGCAGGCCCACGGTGCCCGTGGGGACGCCGGCCTCCCGGCGGATGCGTGCGGAGAACTCCGTTTGATATCCCGGACCCGGATTGATGTCCTGATGGGCCACGGCATGCTCCGCCTGGCCCGCGGTGGTCAGCAGGCCCACGGTGCCCGTGGGGACGCCGGCCTCCCGGCGGATGCGTGCGGAGAACTCCGTTTGATATCCCGGACCCGGATTGATGTCCTGATGGGCCACTGCCCCTCCGCTGGAGACGTCGATGAGGTCCACCCCGCGCTTCGCCGCCTGGGCGGCCAGCCGGACCGAAGCCTGGGCATCGACGCCGCCCGGCGCCCAGTCGGTGGCTGAAATCCTGAGGAGCAGGGGCATGGATTCGGGGATGACGTTGCGGACGGCATCTACGACGGCGAGCATCAGCCGGTTGCGGCCAGCCTCGTCCCCGCCCCAAAAATCGGTCCGGGTATTGATCAGCGGGCTTTGAAACTGGTGCAGGAGGTAGCCGTGCGCGCCATGGATTTCCAGAGTGTCGAAGCCGGCGTCAACCGCCCGCACCGCGGCCGCCTCGAAATCGGCAATAACGTCATGGATCTGCGCCTCGGTCATCGCGACAGGTCCGGCGTAGCCGTCGAAGGCAAGCCCTGATGGTCCCCCCGTGGGCCAGCCGCCGTCGGATTCCGGGACGCTCCCCCGCTGCCCGGCGAACGGCCAGTAGGTGGACGCTTTCCGGCCGGCGTGCGCGAGCTGGGCACCGATCTTCGCTTCCGCGGCACCGTGCCGGTGCACAAAGGACGTGATCCGCTGCCAGGCCTCGGCCTGCTCGTCGTTGTACAGCCCGGCGTCACGGGGGCTGATCCTGCCGGCTGCATTCACGGCAGCCGCCTCGGTGAGGATCAAAGCGGCGCCGCCCGCGGCGAAGGAGCCCAGATGCATCAGGTGCCAGTCGTTGGGAACCCCCGGGGCGCCGTCGGGACCGCAGCTGTACTGGCACATCGGTGAGACCCAGCCGCGGTGCGTGAGCTTCAGGGAACGGAGCTTGAGCGGCTGGAAGAGGGCCGGCACTAGAACAGGACCCTGGCGAGTCCTTGGCGCGCCTTGGCAACGCGGGGGTCGGAGGTGCCCACCACGTCAAAGAGCTCCAGGAGCCGTACCCGTGCGGTCTCCCGTTCCGGACCGAAGTTCCGGCCGATGAAGCTGACCACGCGGCTCAGCGCGTCCTCCACATGGCCGCCGGACACATCCAGGTCCGCCACGCCCAGCTGGGCGGCCAGGTTGTCAGGCTCGTTGGCGGCGACGATACGCAATGCTTCCGAGTCCTCGGCGGACAGCGGCTGGAGCCGGGCCATCAGCTCCACCTGGGCCAGCCCGGCCTTGGCCTCGGCGTCTGCGGGCATTTCCAGCAGGGCCTGGCGGTAGGCCACGGCTGCTGCCTCGTAGTCGCCTGCCTCAATGGCGTCGAAGGCGGCCAGGTGCAGCGGCGGAAGGGGTGCCGGTTCGGATTCCGGCGGCGTACCGCCCCCGCCGAGGCTGCCCGTGACGCCGTTGGCGGCCGCCACTTTGAGCAGTTCATCCAGGAGGGGCCGGATCTGGGCTTCCTCGGCGCCGCCCTGGAAGAGCGGTACGGGCTGGCCCTTGAGCACGGCGACGGCGGTGGGGACGGCCTGGACCTGGAATGCCTGTGCCAGTTGCGGGAAGGCTTCAATGTCCGCCGCACCCAGAACGAGGCGGCCGCCGTAACCGTTGATGACCTGCTCCAGCGAGTCGAGCATCGCGGCGGATTCCGGCGAGTACGCCGCCCACAGCGCGAAGACCACCGGCACCTGGGCGGAAAGCTCCACGAGCTCCTGGAAATTCCCCTCGGTGACAGTGACCCGCAGCGGCGACGCGCCGCCGTCGGGCGCTCCGGCACCTGCCTCCGGGTTGGCGCCTGTGTCCCCGGGAACAGGCGAATTGCCGGGAGCGGCAGGAGGTGCCTGGCGCTGTTTCAGGGATGAAAGGTCGACGGCGCCACGCAAGTTAAGCAGGCTGGCAGCGGCTGGAGGGACTGGGCGGGAAGCTGGCGAACTCATGCTTTCCACTCTAGCCACTCCGGCCGCTGCCGGGGGTACTGCTTCAGGGTCTGGACCCTGCGTGCCTATTTGAAGCTTGCTCCTACCAGCCCGCGCGTCGCGGCCACCAGCTTGATGGGATCCGTCGAACCTGCCGGCGGGACGTAGACAGCCATTGATTCAGCAAAGTTCAGCACCATGCCGGTGGTGGTCTCCTTGCCGCCGGCGAGCGCCGCGGCGTCGTCACCGATGGTGAGCTTGTCACCGGAGGCCTTTGGCGTGCCGTCAAAGGCGAAGTTGATCCTGCCCAGCACCAGCGCCCCGCCGTCAGCCGTCCGGAACACCACAGTGCTTTCCGGCACCACCTTGTGAGTAAAGGAGAAGTTGCCGTTTTCTCCCGACTTCACTACCTCGGCCTGGTACGACAGCGTGTCGGCGATGTAAGGCGAAGAAGTGCCCTCCACCAGCTTGTCCTTGAAGCTCGACTCTGCGTTGCTCAGGCGGTCGGCCAGCCCGGCCAGGGCTTCTTCGCCGCTGTACAGCAGGCCTGATTTGTCATTGGCGGCCAGGGTATCGGTGCCGTCCCGGCCGATGGCGGGGAACGTGGTTCCCGGCTGCAGCGGGGTGGTCTCGGTGAGCTTGTAGTTCTCCCGGGGCGAAGGCTGGACCAGGGTGAGGAGCTGCGGGACGACGTTGCCTTCGCCCTGTGTGACCGCGAGGACAGAACGGGGCCAGGTCCGGTCGCTGGTGACCACGGTCGTGAGGAGCTTGGTGGAACGGACAGGCATCCGGGCTTCATAGGTACCCACCTGGGAACGGATCTTGTAGTTCTGGGTACGGACCTCAAGCTCCGTCCCTGCGACCCGCTCTGCAAGCTTGGCTGCATCCTTCGCGGCGTCGCCGGCGTCGGTGGCGCTGGAGACCTGCTCCAGGATCCTGCGGAACTGGGCATCCAGGAGGACCGGCGCGGCCGTCTGGGCGGCCTCCGGTGTCGCAGATCCGGTGGTGGGAGCCGGGGCGGGTGTGGTGGCCGCGTTCGCAGCAACACCCGTTCCGGCCACAACAAGGGCGGTCACTGCGGCGGTGACCATGCCGCCGGAAACCATGCCGAGCCGTGCGGAGGACTTTGCCTCGGCCTTGGCCCGGGCACGCCGGGCGAACAGGCTGCCCTGGCCGGTACCTTCACCGTCGCGCTTGCGGGCGGACATAACCATCAGGGCGATGCCGGCCAGGATCAGCAGGCCGCCAAGCGACATGAGCGGGATGGCCCACGGGGTGGAGGTGTCGTTGGGGAACGTCATTGAGATCGACGAGGGTGCGGGCTTGGTGCCATCGGACGCCAGCAGCAGTGACCATTCGCCGTCGGCCGGCGGCGTCCACGAGTACTCCAGCTCACCGCTCGAGTTCTCAGTGGAAACCCAGAGATCGGATCCGGACGGATTCGGCGCCGTGGCGTCGCCGTCGGTGTGCTCAACCTGCAGGGATTTGTTGTCCTCCGAAACCCCTGTGATGGTGTTGCGGGCCGTCGGGCCCACCCAGGCATCCACGTCGTCAGGCCGGCCGACCGCGAGCAGGAAGTTGCCGTCGCCTTCGATCTTGATCGTCACCGGTCCGCCCTGCGCGGTGCGCAGGTTCTGGTCGATGACGGTCAGTGGCGCCTCCGCGGCATCTGCCGGGGCGGAAGCCGTAAAGGTCTCGGAGGGAGCCCAAACTGTCTTCTGGCCGATTCCGGCCAGAAGTGTCAGGAGGCCGAGCAGCACGAGTGCAACTGCAGTCTTGAAGCGCAAAGGAAACACCTATCATTCGCGGGAGTTTACTTCCAATAGTAACCGTTTTGTTACCAGAACCCCCGTTCGGGCGCCGACGGAGTCCGAAAACAGCGTCGCCCGGGCGGCCCGGCGGGCGCCCACGCTCCTGTTGGCAAGGCTGCTGATAGTGTTTGCGATGATCATCACACCGGCCCGCAAACGCGGCGCCACGCACGGAACAGGCCCCATAAACCAGTGACTGACAAGACGGAAGAGTCCTCCCCGGGACACGAAAATCAACCGGCCGCTGACACTTTGGAATCCTCGCCGGACGTCCCTGCCGCGGCGAAGCGACGAGGGTCCGCCGCTGCGGCCCTTGGCCAGCTTGTGCAGCGCCTGCGCCAGCCGCTGCCGGGCGCCCAGCCCAGGCTCCGGTTTGAGTTCCCGCCGGAATACAACCACACGAAAGAATCTGCCGCTACCGAAGTCGACGAGACCGCCGGGACGCGCGAGCAGTTCGGCCGTCCGGGTCCACAGATGTCGATGCAACATCCCCTCTATATGGGCTTCATGGGAACTGTAGGCGTCGGCCTTGCCCTGCTGGTCTACTGGATCGGATCCAACACCACGCAGCTGCTGCTGTGGATTGTGGCTGCCCTGTTCATTGCCCTCGGCCTGGAACCCGTCGTCGGCTGGCTGGAGAACCGCCGCGTTCCCAGGCCGGCCGGCATTCTTCTTGCAGTCCTGGTCCTGGTAATGGCTGTAGGGGGGTTCTTCGCCACCCTGATCCCCACGATCGTGGAACAGGTCACCCAGATCGTGGTGCAGGCACCCACCTGGGTCCGGGACTTCATCGACTCTGAATTTTTCCGCACCGTGGACGACCAATTTGGTGTGCGCGACCGCATCAACGAGGAACTCGACAAGTTCGTCAAAAACCCTGATGCGATGGGCGGGATCTTCGGCGGCGTGGTGGGCTTCGGTTCCACCCTGGCCAATGGCCTCTTCGGCACGTTGATCGTCCTGGTCCTGAGCCTGTATTTTCTGGCAGCCCTTCCGGCCATGAAGAAGTGGGGCTACCGGCTTGCCCCACGGTCACGCCGGCACCGGGTGGAGGCCCTTTCCGGGGAGATCACCCGGTCCGTAGGCAACTACGTGATCGGGCAGGCCTGCGTGGCATTGCTCAATGCCACGTTTGCGTTCATCGTGATGTCCATCGTGGGTGTCCCGTTCGCCCTCTTGCTGGCCTTCGTGGTAGCCCTGCTGGCCTTTATCCCCCTGGTGGGCGGCATGATCGCCGGCGTCGTGGTCGTGCTGATCGCCTTGACGGTCGGGTGGCAGACGGCCGCCGTCTACGGCACCTGCTACTTCGCCTACCTCCAGTTCGAGGCCTACTTCATCTCGCCCCGCATCATGCAGAAAGCCGTGGCCGTGCCTGGAGCCGTCGCCGTCATCTCCGTGATTGCCGGCGGCAGCCTGTTGGGGGTCCTGGGCGCACTCATCGCCATCCCGACGGCGGCCGCCATCCTGCTCCTGATCAAGGAGATCTACATCGTCCGCCAGGACAAGCACTGACGGACAGAAACCAGTGCGAGCGTGCTAGGCGGCTGAGGTAGCCACCGGACCGTTCCACACCTGCGGCAGGCCCTCGGGACCGGAGCCTGCTTCCGTCACGTCATCCACGATTTCATTGAGCACGCGGGAAGCGTACTTTTCGCCCACCCAAAGGTGCTTGGCGCCGTCCACCCCCACCACCCTGGCCAGCGGCACCAGGCTGAAGCGTTCAGCGGCGGCCTCGGGCTGCAGGTAGTCGTCATGCTCCGGAACGAGCACGGTGAGCGGCTTCGCGGAGTCTGCCCAGAGGCGCAGGTGGGCGTCGGTGGCACGGTGCAGCGGCGGCGACAGCAGCACGGCCCCTTCAATTTGGCTGGCCACCGGCTCAACGGCACCGTACATCAGCGCCAGCTCGGTACCGAAGGACCAGCCCACCAGCCAGCGGTTGGGCAGTTGGCGTTCGACGGCGAAACGCACCGCCGCCTCAACGTCCTGCCGCTCGCCGATCCCCTCTTCGAAGGAACCCGCGCTGGTTCCCCGCGGCGAACCGGTCCCGCGCGTGTTGAAGCGAAGCACGGCGACGCCGGCGAGGGCAGGAAGCCGGTAGGACGCCTTGCGGTACACGTGCGAGTCCATAAAACCGCCGTGCGTCGGAAGCGGATGCAGGGTGATCAACGTCGCAGTGACCGGGCCGGACTCGGGCAGCGCCAGTTCCCCCACCAGAATGTGGCCATCCTCGGTGCGCAGCTCGATGTTCTCCCGCCGGGCCGGCAGCACCGTTGAAGCGCGGATGGGGGCGGGCCCTGTTGGCTGGCTGAATTCGTACGACGCCGGATCAAAAGTCATGCCTGCCAGCTTAGCGACTCCCAGCGTCCCCAGTCGCGGTGCTCCGGGCTGTAACGCGGCTTTTCCGGGGCGCCGTTCCGCGGGCTATTCAGAGTCAGCGGTAACGGTAGGTCCGGGACAGCCAACAGTTTGTGTGCCAGTGCCGGCGCTCGGCCAGGCCTGCCGCAGCACCGAAAATATGATCGTCTTTCCACACCACCAGGTGGGCGATGCCGGGGACAACAGCGGTGGAGCATCCGGGGCAAATGTATGTCTTTTCCGCGTTTCTGGCGGTCATCGTCCTGACCATCCACTCGCCGTCCGGCGCGCTTTCCCGCCGGGCGATTCCAGCCCGTGCCCGCTCCAAATCCAGCTCAGGAACGTCGCTGTTGCCCTTCTTGCCGGCCGGCTTTCCGGCAGCTACGCCCGGCCTTCCGGTGGCAGGTCGGCGGGGGCGGTTGGAACGCGGCATGCCTCCATTCTGCCCCAGCCCCGGTAGTGTGTAGGCGTGCGACTTGTCATAGCCAGATGTTCAGTTGATTATGTTGGCCGGCTCAAAGCCCATCTCCCCCTTGCCACCCGGCTCCTGCTGGTCAAGGCCGACGGCTCGGTGCTGGTTCATTCCGACGGCGGCTCGTATAAGCCGCTGAACTGGATGAGCCCGCCCGCCACCCTCCGGGTGTCCTCGCCGGAGGACATTGACCTGGAGCTTGGCGTCACGGAACAGTGGACCGTCCAGTCTGCCAAGACCGATGACCGCCTGATCATTAACATCCACGAACAGCTGCACGAGTCCTCCCACGACCTTGGGGTGGATCCCGGTCTGATCAAGGACGGCGTCGAAGCTGACCTCCAACGCCTGCTCGCCGATCAGATTGAGACCCTCGGCTCAGGCTTTTCACTCATCCGGCGCGAATACTTCACGGCCATCGGCCCGGTGGACATCCTGGCCCGCGACGCCAGCGGGGCCACCGTGGCCATTGAGCTGAAGCGGCGCGGCGACATTGACGGCGTGGAGCAGCTCACCCGCTACCTTGAACTCCTGAACCGGGACCCGCTGCTGGCCCCGGTCCGTGGCATCTTCGCTGCCCAGCAGATCAAGCCACAGGCCAAGGTGCTGGCAAACGACCGCGGCATCGACTGCATCACGCTGGACTACGATGCAATGCGCGGTGTGGACGACAGCGATTCCCGGCTTTTCTGAGGCCCGCAAACCGCATTTCTGACGCCGGGTCTCGGCACCGGCGCCGGGGTTCGGCCGCTGACAAGGGGATTCATCCGTCTTATCGGCAAAATTTGCGGTATTGACAGTTCAGGGGCGTTGACCTGACGGAATCGGCGTGAAATTCTTAGATCAGTCTTTGTGTAGGTGTTTTTCATGCTCGCAAGACATGTTGCGAGCGCGAAGCTCCTGCAGCGCATGTTCCCAGGAACGGCATTGAAGGATTCTTCTCGCGGAGTGACCGAGTCCGGCACGAGGTGTGCCGGACTTAGACAAGTTCCATAATGAGGAGAAATAAATGGCACAGGGAACCGTCAAGTGGTTCAACGCTGAAAAGGGCTTCGGCTTCATCACCCCGGATGATTCCGATGGCGATGTCTTCGTTCACTACTCGGAAATCCAGACCGGTGGCTTCAAGTCCCTCGACGAGAACCAGCGCGTTCAGTTCGAAATCGGCCAGGGTGCCAAGGGCCCCCAGGCTACCGGCGTAACGCTGGTGTAGTCCCCCGCCCAGCGGCCGCCATCTGCGCGGCCTCCAGCGAAGAGAAGATCCCCGGCATCCGTGCCGGGGATCTTTTCTTTGTCCACGGGTTCTTTGTCCACCGTGATTGTCCAGTCGCAAAAGTCGTTCGGGCCGCTGCGAGGATCAGCTTCCCTGGCCCACCAGGCCCCGAATCAGCCGGGCCCCCTGCCGCAGCGAAAGGCCGGGCAAATAGGCCCGAGTGAGCGCCCGTCCGATCGCCGGCAGCTGCAAAGGATCCTGATAATACAAGTAAAGCGCCCGGTACTCAGGTTTGAAGCGTGATTTGAAAGCGGCCAGGGACCGGAACCCGTAGACCGGTTCGAGGGCGTGGCCTACTACATCGAGGATCCGGACGAGGTTCTCTGCCTGCACCGGCTCCCCCGGCGTTTCGTCGCCGGGCCGGCTGGCGAGCGGGGACCCGGAGAGCGAGATCACCTCCACGGATTCGCGCAACTCCAGGACTGCCGACGCAATCAGGAACTCCATCACCCCGGGGAATCCGTCGGCACCCCGGCGCATGACGTCGAGCGTGCGGCTGACCAGCGTGCCGCCGTCGTAAACGGGCAACCAGCTCGTTACCCCGTGCACGTGACCCTCGCCGTCCACGGCGAGGCAGCAGAGCACTTCGTCGTCCATCAGCTCATCCATGCCGCCGAGCGTGAATCCCATTTCCGGAACTGATTTGCCCGCCGCCCATTCCTCCGACACTTCGCTGAGCCGGGCACGGAGGGCGGAGGGAAGCCCGTGGTAGGTACCCCAGACGGCTTTGACGCCCATCTTGGCGGCGCGGTTGCGCGCAGTCCTGACGTTCTGCCATTCCTTGCCGGTGAATTCGAGTTGCCTGACGGACAGCCTGGTTTCCTGCGCCACGGACACTCGCTGGAACCCCCGGTCCTGCAGGAGTGGCCACAGCGTGTCATCGCACGAGTAGAACGCCGGGCTGAGCGCGCGGTTGCCGCAATACGAGAGAAACCCTTCTGCGGTCTGCTGGCGGGCATCCGCCGCGCCGAAGGGGCCCGCCAGCGTCAGGGCAACACTGCCGTGCAGCTGGTAGGCCACCGCACCGCGTCCATCCGGGTTAAACCAGTACCGGTTGGGCTCCCAGAGGGCCATCCACGACAGCGAATCGCCGCCCTCGCGCAACAGCGTCCGCGCTGCCGTCCTGTCATCGTGGCCCGAATCACTCCCATGGTGCCGGCCCAGGAGCACGGACCAGACTCCGGCCAACGCAACAAGCCAGAAGACCGGTCCGGAGTAGCCAAAAATCAGGGACTCGAGGCCGTCCCGTTCAGCAAAAACCCGGTGGTAGAGATTCGGCAGTGGAACCGGAAGATACTGCCTGGAGAGTTCAGCAAGCAAGCCCAGCAGGCCGCCGTCGCGCGTCATTCCCCCAGCGGCAAACCAGACCACTGCATAGCTCCCGGCCAGCAGGAGCCAGACGCCGCCTACCACCGCCAGGAGCCGACGGCGGGCGGCCGGGATTGTCTCGACGCGGAACTGCAGGCGGTTGGCCCAGAGCAGGACCGCCAGCAGCAGTGGGACTATCACCAAAGGCAGGATGTGAACAAAGCCCGAACCCATGGCGGCAGTATGAGGACGCGCGGGGTAGTGCGGGATCAGCGCGAACAATGCCAGGTAGACGGCCGCCATCGCCGTGACCGCAACTTGGAGCGCCAACGTGATGCGCAGTGCCATGCGGCGGCCCCGGCGCATTCCGTCAGCACAGATGAGGAGCAGAACCACCGGTACTACTGCCAAAGCGAGGCCGAAGGGGCCGGCAAAGCCCGTCCGCCCCATCTCCAGGCAGGATGCCTCCACTGTTGCTCCACAGTTAGCTTCGAGTTGCCCGAGTGTGGGCATGGGGTTCAGCACCACATCCCGAAGCAGCGCCAGAGGGCCGGTGGGAGTCCGGGCAACGGCGGTAAGGATGGGGCCCACGGCGAACACAGCCACAGTCAGGGCGAGGAGGTTCCTGGTTTCCCTGCCGCTCAAGCGGGGCGGATGCAGCTGGCCGTGGTCGTCCTGGTTCCACCAGCTGGCTGCGAGACCCACCGCGGCACCTACCAGGCCGATGACGGTTTCCGCATGCCCCACGTACAGAACCAGCAGCAGCGACACCGAAAGCAGCGCCGTCCGCAACCGGCGCCGCCACAGGAGACCAATCCTGCCGCTCGCGGCGAGCGAAGCCGCCAGGACAGCGGCGTAGGGTCCGATCAGGCTGTAGTCCGCCATCAGCCCCAGCCAGCCGTCTCCCGCGTACCTCGCCAACTGGGTCAGGAGCAGAAAGACGGTGACAGCTGCAAACTGGCCACCGAGGAAAAACGCAGCCGTCTGAAGGGACCCAAGGTTCCTCTCGGCCAGGCCAAGCAGCAGCAGGATCATCAGCGACGCCACCAGGTAGGCCAGCGGATTCGTGGCAAAGAACAGTGACGTGACCAGAACCCACCAGTTGCCGGCCTTCAGGCCAGGGGCGCTGACGCCCGCGACGGAAAGAAGTTCCTCCGGCGGGCCGCTGAGGAAACTGCCGGTCGCCGCACCGACCAGCAGGAAAATACCGAGGATGCTGAGCGTCAGCGGCACCGACCGCAGATAGCCCCACATTCTTCCGCCAGCCGGACGCACGACCGTGGACCAGAGCAGGGCCGGCGCACGGGTTTCCCCAGCTTCCCTCATTTCGCCCAGCCCCAGTGTGCAGCCAGCAACTCAAGTCCGTTGCCCATACCGGGAGTCAGGACGTCCCACGAATGGCCGGTGCGCGCCACCACATCCGAGCCCACCGTGAAACCTGCGCCGCTGGCGGCTGCCTCAAGGGACCGCAGATTTGCCACGAACTCCGGATCTGTGGCCCCGGCCGCGAAGTAGGCGACGCTGCCAGGATACTTGCGCTCCTTCAACAGCGTCAGCGGTACCTGGGCATCAAACGCGGCAGTGTCGCCATGGAAGGCAGCGTCAACGGTCTTCTGGCGTTCCTTGGCCAGCGCGGGCTCGCTCTCGCTGGAAAAAGCGAGAACACCCGTGTACAGCTCCGGGTGGCGGGTGCCCATCTGAACTGCACACGTGGCCCCATAGCTGAAACCGCCGATGGCCCATTGCCGGTGATCGGTGTCCACGTCCAACATTCCTGAGATCCATGCGGGCACGTCAACGGCGAGGTACGTGTCCGCCTTGGCGATGGCGCTGTCCATGCAGAGGTTGTTCGCTGACTGGCTGCCGTTGGGATCAACCACCACAACAACGGGCGCCACTCCCCCGTGCCGGGCGGCGAAAGTATCCATGCGTGCCCTGAGCGACCCGCCGGTCAGCCAGTCGGCGGGACCGCCGGGCTGGCCGGGCACCAGAACCAGCACCGGAAGGCTGGGACGGTTCGAAGCAAAGTAGGCCGGCGGAAAGTAGATGTAGGAGTCGCGGGTCTGGAGGCCCGAGACGGTTCCTGGAATGGATGCAGTGCGGAGAACGCCATCGGCAGGGAGCTCAGTGGCCGGTTTCCATCCGTCCAGAGATATTGCCGGGCCGTTGGGCTGGCGCAGTAGCTCCTGTTCCAGGGCCGGGATGCGGCTCAGCGCCGTTCCCGTCAGGTCCGCAACTGTCCGGTTGAGGCCGAAATAGGCGTTGATCTGCACCGCGGCCAGCAGCACCACTGCCAGGAGGGCAAGCACATCCAGCGCACGGCGGCACCACGACGCCGTGCGAAGCCGGAGCACCACCAGCAGAAGTGCGGCCACAGCGGGAAACACCCACGCCAGGACGTCGAACGGCAGTTCTTCGGGGAAGGTCGAGGCCCAATAGATGAGGACCCAATGGACCAGGAGCACTGCGACGGCTGCAGCAGCCACTGAGGCGGCAACACTGAGGAACCAGCGGCGGCGGCCAAGGGCGCGCGGGCGCCAGATCAGGGACAGTGCGGCGGCGGCACCAAGGACCCAGGCGGCCCAGTACACCGGTCCGTCGGTCAACCGGATATCAGAAATCCAATCCACGTGGCTAGCGCCAGGTACCCACGCCGATGACCGGCCCGGCTTCCAGCCAGGAGGACAGTCCTGTGTAGGCATCGAATTTCATGGCCAGCCGCAGATCCTGGCCTTCGTATCGCAGCTCGACAATCACTACGTCCGGCTGGACCTTCACAGCCTCGGCCTCGGTGGGTTTGCGACGGCCCAGCAGCTCCAGGGAGCTGCGTTTGAACTTGTGTTTGGGACGCACGCTCAGGGAAAGCAGCCGGAACCACTCAAGGTCGTTGTCCTGATAACGACAAACCCCCATCTGCCAGCTGTTTCCAGCGATGCAAATGGAGGCGTCCACCGTGCCGAGGGCGCGCCGCAGATTGAAGCGGCGCACCCCCGAAAGGCACAGTGCGAAAATCAGCAATCCGAAAACGATTGCCAAGGCGATGAACGTAAAAGTCGGCGCGTCCATCAGGGTCGTGCTAGCGGATCCCAGCAGTAGCCGCGTCACCCAGTTGGGCGTTGTCAGCAACAATCACCACGCGGTTGTTGTCGACGGAGAAGAATCCGCCGTCAACAGCCACGGCAATGCGGTTCCCGGAAACCGGCTCAATGGCCAGTTCACCTTCGGCCAGGATCGCAAGCAGGGGCGAGTGGCCGGGCATGATTCCGATCTCACCATCGCTGGTGCGGGCCTTGACCATCTTGGCCGCTCCGGACCACACGAAGTGATCCGCTGCGACAATCTCAACCTCAAGCTCAGCCATATTACTTGGTCTGTTCCTGGATCTTGGCCCACTGGCGCTCAACATCGTCCAGGCCGCCGACGTTGAAGAACGCCTGCTCTGCAATGTGGTCAAGCTCGCCGTCGCAGATAGCGGTGAAGCCTTCAACCGTGTCCTTGATGGTGACGGTAGAGCCCTCGACGCCGGTGAACTGCTTGGCGGTGTAGGTGTTCTGGGAGAGGAACTGCTGGATACGGCGTGCACGCGACACAACGATCTTGTCCTCTTCCGACAGTTCGTCGACACCGAGGATGGCGATGATGTCCTGGAGTTCCTTGTTCTTCTGCAGGATCTGCTTCACACGGACAGCCGTGTTGTAGTGGTCCTGACCGATGTACTGCGGGTCCAGGATGCGGGACGTCGACGTCAGCGGGTCAACGGCCGGGTACAAACCACGGGAAGCAATTTCACGGGAAAGTTCCGTGGTTGCGTCGAGGTGTGCGAAGGTCGTCGCCGGGGCCGGGTCGGTGTAGTCATCTGCGGGAACGTAGATGGCCTGCATCGAGGTGATCGAGTGGCCCTTGGTTGACGTGATGCGCTCCTGGAGGAGGCCCATCTCGTCAGCCAGGTTGGGCTGGTAGCCCACGGCCGACGGCATGCGGCCGAGGAGGGTGGAAACCTCGGAGCCTGCCTGCGTGAAGCGGAAGATGTTGTCGATGAAGAGCAACACGTCCTGGTTCTGCACATCGCGGAAGTACTCCGCCATGGTCAGGGCAGACAGTGCAACGCGCAGACGCGTTCCCGGCGGCTCATCCATCTGGCCGAAGACAAGGGCGGTGTCCTTGAGGACGCCCGCCTCTTCCATTTCAACCCAGAGGTCGTTACCTTCACGGGTACGCTCGCCAACACCGGCGAATACAGAGGTACCACCGAAGTTACGGGCCACACGGGTGATCATTTCCTGGATCAGAACCGTCTTGCCCACGCCGGCGCCGCCGAACAGGCCGATCTTTCCACCCTTGATGTACGGGGTGAGAAGGTCGATGACCTTGATGCCGGTTTCCATCATCTCGGTGGAACCCTCAAGCGTCGCAAAGGCCGGGGCCTTGCGGTGGATGGGCCAGCGCTCGGTGATCTCGAGTTCGGCCTCCGTCACGTCAAGCGGCTGTCCGAGGACGTTGAAGATGTGTCCCTTGACGACGTCGCCGACGGGCACGGAGATCGGGGCACCGGTATCCACCACAGCGGTACCGCGGACGAGGCCGTCGGTTGCCTGCAGGGAGATGGCGCGAATCACGTTGTCGCCGAGGTGCAGGGCAACCTCGAACGTGATGGTCTTGGTCTCACCGTTGAGGGTAATCTCGGTGGTGAGTGCGTTGTAAATCGAGGGGATTGCGTCAGCCGGGAATTCGACGTCGACAACCGGGCCAATAACACGTGCAATACGGCCGGTAGCACCGGTCGTCGCGGCTACGTGTTCGGTAGCAGTGGCAGTCATCTCTCTCACTTCACTCAGTAGATGGCGTGGGGTTAAGTTTGTTCTTTAGTGCAGGTACAGCTGGACCGGACCGGGCTAGGACGCGTTCAAGGCGTCGGCACCGGCAACGATTTCAGAAAGCTCCTGCGTAATTTCAGCCTGTCGGGCTGTGTTGCGCAGACGCGTGTACTTCTTGATAAGGTCCGTGGCGTTGTCGCCGGCAGACTTCATCGCCCGCTGGCGGGCTGCAAGCTCGGAAGCTGCGGCCTGCAACATGGCGGCAAAAATGCGTGACTCGATGTAGCGCGGCAGCAGGGCATTAAGGACATGCTCCGCCTCCGGCTCGAATTCGTAGAGCGGCAGGAGGTCCGACTCGGACGCCGCCTGCTCTTCAACAACCTCGAGCGGAAGCAGACGGATAACCGTCGGCTCCTGCATCACCATGGACTTGAAGCGGGTGTAAACGACATGGATCTCGTCCACGCCGCCCTCTTCATAGTCTGTCGCGAAGGCTTCGAGCAGTGCCGCGCCGACTTCACGTGCAGTTCCAAACTCGGGCGCATCGGTGTTGCCGGTCCACACCCGCTCGTAAGGAAGGGTGCGGAAGTCAAAGTACGCCTGCGCCTTGCGGCCCATCACATACGTCTTGACTTCTTTGCCCTCTCCGCGGAGCAGCTCGTTGAGGCCAACCGCCTGCTTAAGCACGCTTGCCGAGTAGGAACCGGCAAGGCCGCGGTCAGCACTGATGACCAGGACGGCGGCCCGGCGGATCTGCTCCGGTTCGGTGACCAACGGGTGGTCGATTTCGCTCTGGCTCGCGACAGCAGAAACGGCACGCGTAATCGCGTTTGCGTAAGGCAGTGAAGCCGCTACGCGTGCGCGGGCCTTGCCAATGCGCGAGGTAGCGATCAGTTCCATCGCCTTGAAGATCTTGCGCATCGACGTGGTCGAGCTGATCTTCTGGCGGTAGACCCGAATCTGGGCTCCCATACTTTTCCTTTCCTAAGATCCCGATGGCCGGGACTGCCGGAACCTCAAAGGTCCCGGCAGTCCCTGCCAGCGAAACTAGCGCTTCTGCTTGACGATTTTTTCCTGGTCAACGTCGCCCTCGGAGATAGCGTCGTGCTCCTCGTGGCCGGCGCCTACCAGGCGGTTGTCACCTTCACCAAAGAAGCCCTTTTTGAAGGCCACGATTGCAGTCTTCAGTGCTTCGGCGGTGTCATCGTCCATAACGTTGGTCTGCGCCAGCGTGGTCAGGATGGAGGACTTGTGCTTGAGGTGCTCCAGGAATTCGGTTTCAAAGCGGTTGATGTCCTCAACCGGAACCTCGTCGAGGTAGCCGTTGGTACCGGCCCAGATGGACACAACCTGGTTCTCGATCGGGAACGGCGAGTACTGGCCCTGCTTGAGCAGTTCCATCAGGCGGGCACCACGGGTCAGCTGCTGGCGCGATGCGGCATCGAGGTCCGATGCGAACATGGCGAAAGCCTGCATGTCGCGGTACTGGGCCAATTCCAGCTTCAAAGTACCGGAGACCTTCTTCATGGACTTGACCTGTGCAGCACCACCAACGCGGGACACAGAGACACCCACGTCGACAGCCGGACGCTGGTTGGCGTTGAAGAGGTCCGACTGCAGGAAGATCTGGCCATCGGTAATGGAGATCACGTTGGTCGGGATGTAGGCAGAGACGTCGTTTGCCTTGGTCTCGATGAGCGGCAGGCCGGTCATCGAACCGGCACCGAGCTCGTCAGAGAGCTTGGCACAACGCTCCAGCAGGCGGGAGTGCAAGTAGAAGACGTCGCCCGGGTAGGCTTCGCGTCCCGGCGGGCGGCGCAGCAGCAGTGACACTGCACGGTAGGCCTCGGCCTGCTTGGAGAGGTCATCAAACACGATGAGGACGTGCTTGCCGCCGTACATCCAGTGCTGGCCGATGGCCGAACCGGCGTACGGTGCCAGGTACTTGAAGCCTGCGGGGTCAGACGCGGGGGAAGCCACAATGGTGGTGTATTCCAGTGCGCCGTTGTCCTCAAGGGTCTGACGGACAGCCGCAATGGTGGATGCCTTCTGACCGATTGCCACGTAGATGCAACGCACCTGCTTGGTCACGTCGCCGGAAGCCCAGTTGGCCTTCTGGTTGATGATGGTGTCGATCGCGATTGCCGACTTGCCGGTCTGGCGGTCACCGATGATCAGCTGACGCTGGCCGCGGCCGATCGGGATCATGGCGTCGATAGCCTTCAGACCGGTCTGCATCGGCTCGTGGACCGACTTACGCTGGGTCACGCCGGGCGCCTGGAGTTCCAGTGCACGGGTGGTTTCGGCCTTGATCTCGCCGAGGTCGTCGATGGGCTGGCCCAAGGGGTCAACCACACGGCCGAGGAAGGCGTCACCTACCGGTACGGACAGAACCTGACCCGTACGGTGGACTTCCTGGCCCTCTTCGATTCCGGTGAAGTCACCGAGTACGATGACACCGATCTCGCGGACGTCAAGGTTCTGGGCCAGGCCCAGGGTGCCGTCTTCAAAGCGAAGCAGCTCGTTCGCCATGACCGAGGGAAGGCCCTCAACACGGGCGATGCCGTCACCTGCGGTTGTTACACGGCCAACCTCTACGCGCTCTGCGTTTCCGGGTTCGTAGGACGCCGCGAACTCGTTCAACGCATTACGGACGTCGTCGGCGTTGATGGTCAATTCGGCCATCTGCAGTCCCTGCTCTCCTGTTTTCGTGATCATCGTTGCTCACGATGACCGGGGTTTCGTTTCGTTAAGTTGTGCTTGTCCGGCTAACCGGCCAGTTGGCGGTGAAGCTGACCCAGCCGGGTGATAACCGAAGCGTCAAGCACTTCGTCACCGACCTGGACGCGGATTCCACCGATCAGTTCAGGATCAACGGTGATGTTGATCTTGAGCTCGCGACCGTACAGGGAATTAAGCCCTGACTGGAGGCGGGCGAACTGCGTTTCCGTCAAGGAACGGGTGACGCTGACCGTTGCAATCCAGCGCTGCTGCCGCTTGGCTGCCAGCTCGGCGAACCGGGCCACCAACCTGGTCGGCTTGATGCCGCGGGGCTGGGAAACCGCCTGCGCAATGAGGACGTTTGCTTCCTCGCCTGCGCCGGGATTCAGCTTCCTCGCCAACCCGGTCTTCGCTGCAGCACTGGCCTGCGGCTCCGACAGAGCACGTTGTACCTCATGGTTGGAGGCAACGGCCTGGTTGAAGGAGAACAGATCGTTCTCCAGCTCTTCCAGCCCAGAGATTCCGGAGGCAGAAACGGCCGACTTGTTTTCAGCAACGGCGATAACCACCGTTGCGGCAAGCGTCTCGAGTGCATCGCCGATATCTCGGGCCGATGCCCAGCGTGAACTGGCCAGTCCGCCCGCGATGTCCGCAGCCTCAGCGGAGACTTTTCCGCCAACAAGCTGCCTGACAAGCGCCGACTTTTCGGCACCGGTGCGGGACGGGTCAGTCAGGGCGCGGCGCAAGCCAGCCGAGCTGTCCACCGTTCCCAGGATTCCGAAGAGTTCCTTAGCCAACTGCAGCGAGGCCACCGGAAGCTTTGCTTCCAGTTGGGTCAGCGCCGTGGTCAGCGATTCGCTCGATACACCTGACATTACTTAGCTGCACCTGCGTTCTGGTTCTCCAGATCTGCCAGGAAGCGGTCAACCACACGGGCAGAACGCTCGTCATCGTTGAGTGCTTCGCCAACGATGCGGCCTGCCAGCGTGGTGGCCAGCGTGCCTACCTCGGAGCGCAGAGACACAACTGCGGCCTGGCGCTCCGATTCGATCTGCACGTGTGCCTGTGCCGTGATGCGGGCAGACTCAGCGCCAGCCTTTTCCTTCAGATCTGCAAGGATCTGGGCGCCTTCAGCACGGGCTTCCTCGCGGATGCGGTTGGCCTCGGCACGGGCATCGGTCAGCTGCTGCTTGTACTCTTCGAGTGCTGCAGAAGCCTCTGCCTGCGCCTTTTCTGCTTTGGCAATGCCACCTTCAATGGCCTCGGCACGCTCTGCAAACGTCTTCTCGAACATCGGGACAACGAACTTGACCACGATGTACATGAGGACAGCAAAGCCGGCGAGAACGACGCCCATTTCCCAGACGTTGGGAACGAGCGGGTTGGTCGCCTCGGCGCCTTCCACGGCGGCTGAGATGATCGTTTGATACATAATTCACCCGTCCTTATCTACTCGGTTCTGGATGTTCGCTTGGTTCTGAAGTCAGACTAGAGAACGAAAGCGAAGACCAGGCCGAGGATGGCGAGGGCTTCAGTCAGCGCGAGGCCGAGGAATGCGATCGGCTGCAGGACGCGCTGGGCTTCCGGCTGACGTGCCACGCCGTTGATGTAAGCAGCGAACACGAGGCCAACACCGATACCACCGCCGATTGCGGACAGTCCGTAGCCGATGAGGTTGAGGGAGCCGTTGATGGTGCCTTCCATTTTTCTTCCTTTCAAGATGCCATCTATGTGGCAGGTTGTTTGGGTTGCTTCATCCCCGTGAGGGGAAGTTTGTGGGTGCCTAGTGGCTGTCCGCGTGCAGGGCGCCTTCGATGTAAATGGCGGTCAGCAGCGTGAAGACGTAGGCCTGCAGGGCCATGATCAGTGCTTCCAGCATGTACATGGCAACTGCGCCGGCGATGACCAGAAGGGAGGTTCCCTTGAGCAGGATGTTCTCCTGCATCACCAGGAACTCAATGCCGGAACCGGCGATCATGACGATCAAGTGTCCTGCCAGCATGGTGGCAAAGAGACGGAGGCTGTGTGTGACCGGCCGGACCAGGAAGTTCGAGATGATCTCGATCGGGATCACAATCGGGAGAATGTAGACCGGAACGCCGGACGGCACGGTGGCCAGCTTGAAATACTTCAGGCCGTTCTTCTTGATGCCGATGGCAATCCAGGTGACGTACACAATGCCCGCGAGGACATAGGCGCCGCCAACGTGCGAGAAGCTTGGGAGCTGGATCACGGGAATGGCGCCGTAGATGTTGTTCACCAGAATGAAGAAGAAAAGGCTGAACAACAGCGGGACATACTTCATGAAATCTTTGCCGCCGATAATGTCTTTTGCAATGCCGTTTCGGACAAAGCCATAAGCCATTTCACCAGCGAACTGGAGCTTGCCGGGAACAAGCTGCTGCTTCCGCGCAGCTAGCAGAAAGAATGTGGCGATAATGACGACCGACAGGATTACCAGCAGCATCTGCTTGGAGAATCCGTCAGCCACCCCCCACGGCAGGATTGCCGGCAGGTGCATTTCTTCAATTCCAGGAGGATTGAACTCTCCTGAATCTTGGGCCGGGAGCGCAAGCGCGATCAACGCGTTTCCTCTCTGCAGTGTCCATCATTGGGCGTTGGTCGAGGACCCGCGGAATTGTGCTCCGCAGCTCCCCCTGTGAAATTATTTGGCATTTGTGTTTCCGTCCGCGGACGGGCCGCTGTCTGCGCCGCTCTTACCTGCCGTGGTTCTGGAACTGGTAAGGCCATGCATGTGGGAAAGATAGAAACCTCCGAGAGCTCCAAGCAGAGCGCCTGCGAGCACGATCCAGCGGGTTCCCCACAGATAATCCAGACCCCACCCTATCAAACTCCAGACGATGATTCCGCCAATAATGTAGCTAAAGACGGCCATTCCGGCGTTGTATCCGCCGTCGTTGTTTTCGGCTGACACCCCCGGCGTGGGCGCAGCGTTCTTGGGCACGGAGGAACCGTTTTTCGCTGTTCGTTTCCGATCAGGCATCGTTCTGCTCCTTGGGCTCGGGGTCGTTGTAAATCTGCAGGCGCGCCGTGCTGAAGCCATAGATTTCGGCAGCCTGCCAGAAGACAACAGTGGCAACGGCACCAATCAGGAACCATCGGTCGTGAAGCCAGGCAGGTGCTCCGATCACAAACAGGACAACCGCGAAACCCACGACCTTGACAAAGTAGGTGGCCGCGAACATTCCGATGGCACCGGAGGGGTTGTTGCGCCCCACGAAGTGGCCCACGAGAAGACTGATGGCGAAGAAGAGCATCACCAGGAGGCCGCCCAAAGTACTGGACAGGACGCCGCTGGGGCCGTTCAGGATCACAGCCGGGATGCCCGCCAGGATCAGCGCCCCTGCAGCGGCAGCTGAACTGAGCGCGAGGAGGCGAAGCCACAAAGACCGCGTGGGACCGGAAACACCAACGGGTCCGCTGCCGGACGCACGTCCGGATTCGGCGTTGGAGGTCATAAGATCCCAATCGTCGGCGCCCTGGGGCTGGTTTGGAGGGGCAGCTTGGGCTGCCCTCAAATTCTACACGAGATAGAAATATATCCGAACGCTGTTACGCCGGCGACTGGTCGCTGTGGCGGCGCAGGTAGGGCCAGGCCGTGATCAGGCCCATGACCAGCGTGGCGAAGATGTCCGCGGCCAAGACAACTTGCCAAGGGAAGACGGCAAAAGCCAATCCCCCGAAGGACAGGATGGCGGTCCAGAGGTACATCAGGATCACGGCCGTCCGGTGCGAGTAGCCGATATCCAGCAGCTTGTGGTGGAGGTGCCCGCGGTCTGCGGACCACGGTGAACGTCCCCGCGCCGTCCGGCGGACCACGGCGAGGCCCAGGTCAAGCAGTGGCAGGAACAGCACGGCGAACGGCAGGAGGATCGGAATGACGGTGGAGATACCGTTGGCGCGGTCGTACAGACCGGACGTGATCTGACCGGTGGAGACGATGCCCGCCGAGGCCATCAGCAGTCCGAGCAACATGGCCCCGGAATCGCCCATAAAGATCTTGGAGGGGAACCAGTTGTGCGGCAGGAAACCGATGCAGCTACCCACCACCACGGCGGTGAGGAGCGTGGCCAGGTCGGAGTAGTCCAACAGAGTGGCGTTTCGGTGCACCCAGTATGCCGTGAAGAAGAAGGCAGTTCCACCGATGATGGCCACGCCGGCGGCCAGCCCGTCGAGGCCGTCAATGAAGTTGAAGGCGTTCATGGTGGTGACTATGAGACCGGCCGTCAGCACCACCCGGAGCGCTTCGTTCTCCAGGTAGATCGGCTCCGGAATCCACGGGACAATGGTCATCCGGACTCCCCAGATGGCCACCACCATGGCGGCGGCGCTCTGGCCGATGAGTTTGACCCACCACCGGATGTCCAGGAGGTCGTCCGCGATCCCCACGAGCACGATCAGCGCCGCGCCCGCCAAGACGCCCCATGGCGAGAAGTTGTTCCGGTATATGTCCTTGACGAAGAAGGACTGGCTGGCCACGACGAGGGCCACCAGCACGCCAAGAAAAATGGCCACCCCGCCCAGCCGGGATACCGGCGTCGAATGCATGTCTCGGCTGCGGATGGGGGCATGGAGTTCGAGCCGGTTGCCGATGACCCTGGCAACCCATGTGGCCCCGTAGGAAACCATGGCAGCAGTCAGCCCCATCAGGAGGTACATGATCATGCGAGAGCGGCCATTTCGTCGGTGTGCGGCGCAACCCAGCGGGTGCGCACAGGCATGGACAGCAGCCCGAACAGGTGGTCCTCGATCGATGGGCTCACTGGCCGGGGATCTGACTTTCGATAAATGAAACTACTCCGTCGCCGGGCGGACAGCAGGCAGTGCTTGGTGCCTGACAGGGCTGTATTACAGTGGACTCTAGTCAAGATACTAGCGTCAATAGCTCCATGGCTTCGCGCCACAGTGGCGCATTGCGAGCGGGGAATCCCCTGAAGGCCATGCTGAAAGGAATCCCCAATGACCGTCCGGGTTGCAGTTGCCGCCGTGACATTTAACCGTCATAAAGAGCTGTCCGTCCTGCTGGACGCCGTGAATGCGCAGTCCGCGGCGGTAGACACCATCTGCCTCGTCGACGGCGGTTCGGATCCTGCCCGTGATGTCGCCGCGCGGCACGCGAACGTCGATTACGTCCGCTCCGAGGCGAACCTCGGAGGGGCAGGCGGCTTTGCCCTCGCCGCGTTGAAGGCAGTGGCCACCGGTGCCAAATGGATCTGGATGATGGACGACGACGCCGAGCCGGCAGATCCTGAATGCCTCGCCACGCTGCTCCGTGAGGCTGAAGCGCGTGACCTTGAAGCCGTCGTCCCGCTGGTGGTGGCGCCGGGCGATCCCGACCGGCTTTCCTTCTTTTTCCGGCTGGACGGAAGGGTCACCCATGACCGGGCCGAACTGGAAAAAGTGGGCTTCCTTCCGAACGACGGGCACTTCTTCAACGGTGCCTTGATCCGGTCCGACGTGTTTTTCAAAGTGGGCCTGCCGGACATGCGCCTCTTTATCCGCGGCGACGAGGTGGACTTCACCATCCGCCTGCGCAAGGCGCGCATCCGGTTCGGCACGGTGACCACCACCGCCATTACCCACCCCCATGCGTTCGACGAGACGCAGCACGTCTTTGGTGCCCGCTGGCATGTGATCGTCCCGGACTCTGCCTTCAAGCGCTACTACTACTACCGGAACCGCGGCTACCTGATCCGCCGCTACTTCCGGGTCAAGTCGTTCGTGGCGGACGTGGGTGGTTACGTAGGCTACTTTGCGCAACGCCGTGACCTTCCCGGTTTCCTGTCCTGGGCAAGGTCCTTCACAACGGGACTCCGGGCCAAGGGGTTCGCGCCGCTGGAGGACCAGAAGTTCTAGGCGTGGCCCCGGAGGCGTCGGCGGGCCAGGAGCCACAGGAGTACCCACGGCTCGCCGAAAACGCGGTACGCAACCCGGCGCGGATGCAGCAGTAGGCGCCACGCCCACTCCAGCCCGAGCCTTCCCAGCCAGCGCGGTGCCAGTTTTTGCACGCCCGCCAGCTGCTCGATGGCGCCGCCCACCGTGCAGTAGATGGCCGGCGGGAGCATATCCAGGCGGCGCTGCAGCACTGATTCCTGGAGGGGCATGCCCAGCCCGAGCAGGACGAGCTGGGGTTGATGCTCCGCGAGCCAGCCCACCGCGGCGGTTTCGACGTCGTCGTTCCAGCCTTCGCCAGGGAACCCTGTCACGGTGGCGGCCGGGGCAATGCCCTGGATCTGTTTGACCGCTTTGGCGTTGGCCTCCGTGCCGGCGCCGACCACGGCGATCCGTTCAAGGCCGTCCACCCGACCCAGGGACGGCAGCCAGTCGGTGGACCCCAGCCGGTACTCCATCAGCGGGCTGACAGCGTTTCCAGTCCTGCCCCACAACCACAGCACCGGTGCACCGTCCAGGAGCACGACGTCGCTGTTCTCGTACAGAGCGCGGAATCCTGCGTCGGAATTGGTCAGCGTCACGCTGTGCAGGTTATGTCCGACGACGGTGCGCCGGGTCCCGTCGTCGACAAACCCGGAGAGCACCTCAACCAGTCCGTCCACCGTCAGCGGAGTGGCATCGACGCCGAGGACAGGGATGTTCTGGCGTGCCAGGCTCACCCGTCAGTCTCCCGGACCGGTGCGGCCGGCCCGTCGACAGATGTTTCAGGGGCAGGCGCATCAGATGCGGCACGTTCGGCGTCAGATTCGACGTTTGATTCGACTTCTTCAGCTGCTTCCTCGGGCTCAGCCATCGGAATTTCGCCCAGGCCCAATACGCCCGGAACCTGCTCCCTCAGCTGTTCCAGGGACACGGCGCCGTTGCGCACCACTCGCAGGAGCGGACCGGTGGCGTCCACAATCGTAGAGGGCACGGCGTCAGTTCCTTCCACCGGCCGGAAACCGCCTTCGAGGTAGACCTCCACGGACTCCGCGAGCTGGGCTCGTGCCTCAGCGGCGGTCTGCGCCGGCGGCTGGCCGGTCCGGTTCGCGGAGGACACAGCCAGCGGACCCGTCAGTGTCAGTAGTTCCTGGGCAACTTCGTCGGCGGGCATGCGCAGGGCCACTGTTCCCTGGGTCTCGCCCAGGTCCCAGTCCAGTGACGGCTGGGCGTGCAGGATCAGGGTCAGGCCCCCCGGCCAAAACGCCTCGGCGAGTTTGCGGGCATCAGCGGAAATATCCGTGGCCAGCCCGTCCAGGGCATTGATTCGGGGAATCAGAACCGGCGGCGGCATGGTGCGGCTGCGTCCTTTGGAGGCCAACAGCATGGTGACGGCCTGCGGCGAAAAGGCATCGGCGGCAATCCCGTAGACCGTGTCTGTGGGGAACACCACGCACTTCTTCTCGCTGATGGCACGCTGGGCATGCTCCAGGCCAAGGGCGCGCTGATCCTCTGACGTGCAGTTGTAGGTTGTGGTCACTGGCCTATTCTTTCATCACTCGTGGTGCGGACCGGCAAGGACAGCGCTGGTGGCGCGTTCTTTGCCGTTGAGGTCCAAGTGCGTGGTGATCTCCGACCAGACACCCGTCCGCTGCATCATGCCGGCGATCCAGCCGGCCTGGACTTCCGCGTGTTCCATTACGAAGTAGCCGCCGGGAACCAGCAGCCGGGCAGCCGAGGCGGCCGCCGCCGTCGGAAGCTCCATGCCGTCCGCTCCCCCGCCGTACAGGGCTTCGGGAGGATCGTGCAGGGCAACTTCGGGTTCATTCGGGATGGCTTCGGCGGGAATATAGGGCGGGTTGGAGATTACGACGTCGAAGGTTCCGTTAAGTTCCGGCAGCGCGTCGCGGAGGTCCCCCAGGATCAGCTTGACGCCCAGCGGCGCCAGGTTCGTGGCTGCCCACGCGTGCGCGAACGGGCTGTACTCCACGGCGTGGACTTCGGCGCCGGGCACTTCGTGGGCGATGGAGCCGGCAATCGCGCCCGAGCCCGTGCCCAGGTCGACAATCCGCGGGTGCACCATGCCCTGGACGTGGTCGATGACCAGTTGCACCACGGACTCTGTTTCCGGCCGGGGGATAAAAACGCCGGGCCCGACCGCAAGCTCCAGATACCGGAAGTGAGCCACGCCGGTGATGTGCTGCAGCGGGATCCGCTGGGCGCGTTCAGCAACAAGTTCAGCATAGCCATCGGGCGCTGGAGTGTCCCCCAGCATCATCGCCCGGAGCCTGCCGAGTCCCACGCCGAGCAGGTGGTCCGCCAGAAGTTCCGCGTCGATGCGGGGGCTGGGGACCCCTGCGTCCAGGAGGATCGCCGTGGCCTCGCTAACGGCAGCCGCGAGGGACTGCTCCGACCCGAGTGTCATGGCGCCCGGGCTAGTCGCCGATGGCGTCCAGGCGTGCCTGTTCGTCCATCTCGATGGCGGACTGGATGACCGGTTCCAGGTCACCGTTCATGACCTGGTCCAGGTTGTATGCCTTATAGCCGGTGCGGTGGTCCGCTATCCGGTTTTCCGGGTAGTTGTACGTGCGGATGCGCTCGGAACGGTCCATGGTGCGGATCTGGGACTTACGCTGGGCCGAGTTCTCGGCGTCGATGATTTCCTGCTGGTGCGCAAGGATTCGGGCACGGAGCACGCGCATGCCTGCTTCGCGGTTCTGCAGCTGGGATTTCTCGTTCTGCATGGCCACCACGATGCCGGTGGGGAGGTGGGTGATACGGACAGCGGAGTCCGTGGTGTTCACGGACTGGCCACCGGGACCCGAAGAGCGGTAGACGTCGATCTTGAGATCGTTCTGGTTGATGTCCAGCTCTTCGGGCTCATCGACCTCGGGGAGGACCAGGACACCGGCGGCAGAGGTGTGGATGCGGCCTTGGGATTCCGTGACGGGCACACGCTGAACACGGTGGACGCCGCCTTCGAACTTGAGCCGTGCGTAGACACCTTCGGCGGGATCGTTCGAGCTGCCCTTGACGGCCATCTGGACGTCCTTGTAGCCACCGAGATCGGATTCGTTGGCTGAGATGAGTTCAGTCTTCCAGCCGCGGGATTCCGCGTACCGTGTGTACATCCGCAGGAGGTCGCCGGCGAACAGTGCGGCTTCGTCGCCACCTTCACCGCCCTTGACCTCGAGGATCACGTTGCGGGCGTCGTCAGGGTCCCGCGGGATGAGGAGCCTGCGCAGCTTCGCGGAAGCCTGCTCCAGCGCTGCCTCCAGCACGGGAACTTCGGCAGCAAATTCAGGGTCCTCCGAGGCCATTTCCTTGGCCGCGGCGAGGTCGTCCTCCAGGGCATGCCACTTGTTGTATGCCTCCACGATGCCATTGAGCTGCGCGGACCGCCGCCCCAGCTTCCGGGCCAGCCGCTGGTCAGCATAAACAGCAGGGTCACCAAGCTGCGCCTGGATAGCATCATGCTCATCAAGCAGGCCCTGTACGGACTCAAACATTTCAAAACCTCTTTCGACTTTTACAAGTCTAGTTTCATGGGACTTAACGACGAACCGCCCAAAATATGCCGGCCATCAGGCCGGCATATTTTGAGCGGTGAGCGCAGCTACTTGTCGTTATCCGACTTCGCACCAAGCGTTGTCTTCTGGACCTGCATGAGGAACTCGACGTTGCTCCCGGTCTCCCGGATCTTGTTGGTCAGCAGTTCAAGGCTCTGCTGCGTTTCGAGTCCGGAAAGGACGCGGCGCAGCTTCCACATGATCTTGACTTCCTCGGGGGAAAGCAGGTTCTCTTCGCGGCGTGTGCCGGACGCGTTGACATCCACAGCCGGGAAGATGCGCTTGTCCGCCAGCTGGCGGGAAAGGCGGAGCTCCATGTTGCCGGTGCCCTTGAACTCTTCGAAGATGACCTCGTCCATCTTGGAACCGGTCTCCACGAGAGCGGTTGCCAGGATAGTCAGCGAGCCGCCGTTTTCGATGTTGCGGGCTGCACCGAAGAAACGCTTCGGCGGGTACAGCGCGGCGGAGTCGACACCACCGGACAGGATTCGGCCGGAGGCCGGTGCTGCCAGGTTGTAGGCGCGGCCCAGGCGGGTCATGGAGTCCAGGAGGACCACCACGTCCATGCCCATTTCCACGAGGCGCTTGGCGCGTTCGATGGAGAGCTCGGCAACGGTGGTGTGGTCATCGGCGGGACGGTCGAAGGTAGAAGCAATGACCTCACCCTTGACCGTGCGCTGCATGTCCGTGACTTCTTCGGGACGCTCGTCAACGAGCACCATCATGAGGTGGACTTCAGGATTATTGATGGTGATGGCGTTGGCGATGGACTGCAGGATGAGCGTCTTGCCGGCCTTCGGCGGGGAGACGATCAGACCGCGCTGGCCCTTGCCGATCGGGGCAACCAGGTCGATGACGCGGGGGCCGATCTTCTTGGGATCCGTCTCGAGGCGCAGGCGCTCGGACGGGTACAGCGGAACCAGCTTGGCGAATTCGACGCGGTCCTTGAGCTCTTCCGGCGTCTTTCCGTTGACGGACGTGACACGGACCAGGGCGTTGAACTTCTGGCGTGCGGTCTGCTGGCTCCGGTCTTCGCCTTCGCGCGGAGCACGAATGGCACCGACGCAGGCGTCGCCCTTGCGCAAGTTGTATTTCTTGACCTGCGCCAGCGAGACGTAGACGTCGTTCGGGCCCGGCAGGTAGCCGGATGTGCGGATGAACGCGTAGTTCTCCAGCACGTCCAGGATGCCGGCGACGGGCAGCAAGACGTCGTCCTCAGTGACCTCGACGTCGTCGACGTCCGGTCCCTGGGTGCGTCCCCGACGGCGGTCGTTCCGGTCGCGGAAACGGTCGTTACGGTCGTTGCGGGAGTTGTCCCGGCTGTCCTGGCCGCCACCGGAGCGGTCATTGCGATCGTTCCGGTCCCTGCGGTTGCGGCGGTTCCGGCGGCTTCCGCCGTCAGTGTCGTCGCCATCGCGAGCGTTGTCGCGGGTGTTATCGCGGTTGTCATCGCGGCGGGCACCATCACGCTGGCCGGCGTCGCGGCTGCCTGCGTTGTCGCGGCCACCATCGGTGGTCTCGCGGGCGCTGGTGTCACGAGACGTGCTCTCGCGGGCAGAGGTTTCACGGGCGGTGGTGTCCCGGGCTGCGGTGTCACGGGCTGCGGTGTCACGGGCGCCACGGGTGCGGCCGCTCTCACGGCGTTCAGCACGCTGGACGTCGCCTGCTTCGGTAGCCTGGGAATCGGCACGCTGCGTTTCGGTGCGATCAGCCTGGCGCTGTTCAGCGGCGGGCTGCTCGGCCGGAGCCTCAGTTTCTTCTGCCTGCGTTGACGTGCCTGCCGCATCGCCGCGGCGGCGGTTGCGGGTACGCGGCTGGCGGCGTTCCCCTTCAGCGGCGGCCTCGACGGGCGCCGACGCCGGAGCCTCAGCGGGTGCAGCGGCCGGAGCTTCGACGGCAGCTGCCGTAACTACTCCGTCGCTGACAGCGCGGCGGCTGCGTCCACGGCCACGTGCACGGGTCCCCTCAGCGGCCGGAGCCTCCGAGGTTTCGCTTGCGGCAGCCACCGGTCCGGCGGCGGCCGGCGCCACGTGGTTTTCGGTCGCCTTTTCGGCAGCCTTGGCCGGAGCCTTGCTGGCTGACGTGCCTGCACGATGGGCGGAAATGGCGGTCACCAGATCCCCCTTACGCATGCGGGATCCACCGGAAATCCCCAGCTGGCTGGCAAGTGCCTGCAGCTGGGCGAGCTTAAGGCCGGCGAGGCCACTGCTCTTGGCGGGTGCGGCCGTTGACGATCCGGCAGCAGAAGTTGATGGTTCCACAGCTGAAGACAGCTCAGTGGTTTCGGTCACGAAGGATCCTTCCCCCTCGACGGCGTCCAGACTGGGAGCTGGACGCGATGATTTTGATCTGGGCTGCAGTTCAGATCTGCAGCCGACATTTTCGGTCTTGCCGGTTGGATTTCGGCCAGCAGGGCCGGATACTGATTCACCTCACGCACCGATTAATGGCGGGGCGCCGGACTGACGGTTCAGGGGCAGACAATTCAGCTGCAGATTCCTGCGACAGACCAAGCAGGCGGCACCGGAAAATATTTCGCAGTAGGAGATCACTAACAACTGAATGCAGCTGCCGATCAGATAGGCGGGATTACCGCCGGTGCAAGTCCACCTTAGCACCTTCGACGTCCACTGCCAGCTTCAGGACGCGCCAGCCGATGCCCGGCGTGTTCGCCTCAGTAAAGGACTCAATAAACCCAAGCACCTCGGCGGCTTCGGCGTCGCCGTCCGCGAGAACCAGGACTGTAGGCCCGGCACCCGACACCACTGCCGCGTGGCCGGCGTTGCGCAGCGCCCTGATCAGGGCCGCACTGGGGCGCATTGCCTCGGCGCGGTAGCTCTGGTGAAGGTAATCCTCGGTGCCGGCGTGCAGAAACTCGGGCTTCTGGGTCAGTGCATGGATCAGCAGCGCAGCCCGGCCGGAGTTCATGGCCGCGGCATGATGTCCCACAGACGCCGGCAGCAGGGCGCGCGCGGCCTCGGTGGACAGTTCAAAATCCGGGACAGCCACGATGGGGACGACCGAACCAACAACTGTGGCGCATGTGCTCCTGTACTGCTCACTGTCCTGCCATGACAGCGCCAGTCCGCCGAAAATCGCGGGCGCGACGTTGTCCGGATGGCCTTCCATCTCGCTGGTCAGCTGCAAGATCCAGTCCCGCCCGCGACGCGCCGCTTCTGGCACCATGGCGTTGGCAGCCGAGACGGCCGCCACCACGGCCGATGCCGATGATCCCAGACCGCGGCCGTGGGGGTTGACGTTCGTCGCCGTGATCCTGAGTCCGCCGTGGCGGTAACCAAGCCGGAAAAAGGCGGCCTCCATGGCCCGGACCACGAGGTGGCTGGCGTCGCGCGGCAGGCTGTCCGCCCCCTCGCCGCTGAGCTCGAACAGGAGCTCAGCGGTTTCGAGGCTTTCCACCGTCAGGGTGTCGTGCAGCGCCAGGGCGAGGCCCAGGCTGTCGTAACCCGGTCCAAGATTGGCACTGGTGGCCGGGACCCTGACGGTGACACGCTGTCCTGCCTCGATGACGGGCAGGTCAACGGCGGTGGTCGAGGTGGTTTCCAAGGCTACTTTTCTTCCAGTCCCAGTTCAGCTGCGACGGTCACGACGTCGTTGGAGACCTTGACGGGCTGCACTTCGCTGCCGTCCTCGGTCCGGAGGGCCCACTGGGGGTCCTTGAGGCCGTGGCCGGTAACGGTGATGACGATCGTCTTGCCGGCAGGAACTTCACCGGCGGCGTGCTTCTTGAGCAGGCCGGCCACCCCGGCGGCAGAGCCGGGCTCCACAAAAACGCCTTCGCGGGCGGACAGCCAGCGGTGGGCATCCAGGATCTGCTCATCAGTCACGGCATCGATAAATCCGCCGGACTCGTCGCGGGCCGCGATGGCACCGTCCCAGGATGCCGGGTTGCCGATCCGGATGGCCGTGGCAATGGTGTCCGGCTCCGTGATGGGGTGCCCCGCGACGAACGGTGCCGCGCCGGCTGCCTGGAAGCCCCACATCTGGGGGGTTTTAGTGGACACGGCGGGCAGGGTACCGGCTGTTTCGGATTCGAACGGCGCCGAGTATTCCTTGTAGCCCTTCCAGTACGCGGTGATGTTGCCGGCGTTGCCGACGGGCAGGACGTGGATGTCCGGAGCATCGCCGAGCGAATCGACAATCTCAAACGCGCCCGTCTTCTGGCCCTGGATGCGGGCCGGGTTGACGGAGTTGACCAGGAACACCGGGTAGGACTCCCCCAGCTTCCGTGCAATGTCCAGGCAGTTATCGAAGTTGCCGTCCACCTGGAGCAGCGTGGCGCCGTGCGCGATGGCCTGGCTCAGCTTGCCCATGGAGATCTTGCCTTCAGGGACCAGCACCGCGCATTTCAGTCCCGCTGCCGTGGCGTACGCCGCTGCGGAAGCTGAGGTGTTGCCGGTGGACGCGCACACGACTGCCTTTGCACCGGACGCAACAGCGGCCGTCATGGCCATGGTCATGCCGCGGTCCTTGAAGGAACCGGTGGGGTTCATCCCCTCGACCTTCAGGTACACGGTGGAACCCGTGAGCTCGGAAAGCTTCTGCGCGTGGACCAGCGGAGTGCCGCCCTCGCCCAGCGTGATGACCCGGGTGGACTCCGTGACAGGCAGCCGGTCAGCGTATTCGCGGATAACGCCGCGCCATTGGTGAGCCACTTAGACTCCTTCTACCCGCAGAACGGATGTTACTGAATTGATGACGTCCAGGCCTTTGACGGCCTCGACGGTGGCTGCGAGCGCAGCCTCTGATGCGCGGTGCGTAACGATCCGCAATTCGGCCGACTCCACCTTGGACTCTGCGTCCCGGTGGATGGTCTGCCGCATGATTTCGATGGACACGCCATGCTCCGCAAAGAGCTGAGCGATCCGGGCCAGCACGCCGGGCTGGTCAGCCACATCCAGGCCGATGTAGTAGCTGGTCATGACCGCGTCGATGGGCAGCGCGGGGACGTGGCCCGTGGTGGTCTCCGTGCGGCCGGGACCACCCAGCACAATGCGGCGGGCGGCCGAAACGAGGTCACCCAGCACGGCAGATGCCGTCGGAGTTCCGCCGGCACCCTGGCCGTAGAACATCAGCTCGCCGGCGTTTTCCGCCTCAATAAAGACCGCGTTGAACGCGCCACGGACGGCGGCCAGCGGGTGCTCGCGCGGCAGCAGCGTGGGGTGAACGCGCACGGAGACGCCTTCTCCGCCGTCGGCATCGGTGAGCTTTTCGGCGATGGCCAGCAGTTTGATGACAAAACCGGCGTCCTTGGCCGCGGCGATGTCGGCGGCGCTGACGGAGGTGATGCCCTCGCAGTGGACGTTCTCCAGGGCGAAGCGTGTGTGGAAAGACAGCGAGGCCAGGATGGCGGCCTTGGCTGCGGCGTCCTGGCCTTCGACGTCGGCGGTGGGGTCAGCTTCCGCGTAACCGAGGCGCTGGGCTTCGGCGAGGGCGTCCGCGAACTGGGCGCCGGTGGAGTCCATCTGGTCCAGGATGAAGTTAGTGGTGCCATTGACAATGCCCAGCACCCGGGTGATGCGGTCACCGGCCAGGCTGTCCCGGATGGGGCGCAGGATGGGGATGGCACCGGCCACGGCGGCTTCATAGGACAGCTGCACGCCGGCCTTGTCGGCCTCTTCGTAGAGGGTGGGGCCGTCCTGGGCGAGCAGGGCTTTGTTGCCGGTGACAACGCAGGCTCCGTTGCGCAACGCGGAGAGAATCAGCGTGCGGGCAGGCTCGATCCCGCCCATCAGCTCGATCACCAGGTCGGCGTCCTTGACCAGGGTATCGGCGTCGGTGGTGAAGAGGTCCTGCGGCAGGTCCACATCCCGCTTGGCATTGACGTTGCGCACCGCGATGCCGCTGAGCTGCAGGCGCGCCCCGGAACGGGCGGCAAGGGCGTCTGCGTCCTCAATGAGAATCCGCGCAACCTGGGCCCCAACGTTGCCACAGCCCAGGAGGGCTACTTTCAGGGTTCGCAATTCAGTCATTCGGCACTCCCATGTCGCGGTTAAGCAGATCTTCTTCGGTTTCCCCGCGGACAATCAGCCGGGCAGATCCGCCGCGCACCGCGACAACGCCCGGCCGGGCCAGATAGTTGTAGTTGCTTGACAGGGCCCAGCAGTAGGCGCCGGTCCCCGGTACAGCAAGCAGATCACCGGCTGCCACGTCCTCGGGCAGATATACATCTCTAACAACTATGTCGCCGCTCTCGCAATGTTTGCCCACCACGCGGGACAGTTGCGGGGCCGCGGCCGACGTGCGCGAGGCCAGAATCGCCGAATAATCCGCGTCGTAGAGCACCGGGCGGGCGTTATCGCTCATGCCGCCGTCCACTGACACATACCGGCGGGGATGCGTAACGTTCTCCTGCCCTGCGTCGCCGGCCGGGGCATCCACCCGCACGGTTTTCAGGGTGCCCACCTCGTACAACGTGAAGGTAGTGCTGCCAACAATCGCACGTCCGGGTTCGATGGAAATCCGGGGTGACGTGATCCCCAGCTCGGCACACGTGGAACGCACGACGGCGGCCATCGCCTTCGCGATCTCAGCTGCGGGACGGGGCGTATCCACCGGAGTGTAGGCAATGCCATAACCGCCGCCAAGATCCAGCTCCGGCATAACAATGGAGTACTTTTCCTGCATGGCCGCGTGGAAACGCAGCAGCTTCTGCGCCGCGAGCTCGAAGCCGTCCGGCTCGAATATCTGCGAGCCGATGTGGCAGTGCAGGCCCAGCAGTTCGATGCTGGCGTAGCCTGTGGCCGCCGCCACGGCTTCCTCCGCGGCTGACAGCCCGGCCTGCTCGGTGGAATCCCCGGCCATGGAGAGGCCGAACTTCTGGTCCTCGTGGGCGGTGGCGATGAACTCATGGGTGTGCGCGTGCACGCCCGGCGTCAGGCGCAGCATGACCTTGGCGATGTCGCCGCGACCCGAGGCGATCTTGGCCACACGGTCCAGTTCGTCGAGGCTGTCCACCACGATGCGGCCCAGCTTCATATCCAGCGCACGGTTGATCTCGGCGTCGGATTTGTTGTTGCCGTGCAGGCCCAGGTTTTCGCCCTTGATACCGGCCCGGGCGGCTACAGCGAGCTCGCCGCCGGAACAGGTGTCCAGCCGGAGCCCTTCGTCCGCCACCCAGGCAGCTACTGCGGTGCACAGGAAGGACTTGCCCGCGTAGTAGACGTCCACTCCCCCACAGATGTCAGCAAACGCGGCGTCAAAGGCGTCCTTGAAGGAGCGGGCGCGGGCCCGGAAATCGGTCTCACTCATCACAAAGAGCGGCGTGCCAAATTGTGCCTTGAGCTCGCTGACAGCGATGCCATCGATGGCGAGCTCACCGGCGTCGTTCTTCTGCACATCCTGCGCCCACATTGGTTCGTGGAGCGCGTTCAGGTCCGCGGGAACGGCGAGCCATTCGGGTGCCAGCGGGGATGCGGTGGTGGTGTCCTGCGCTGGCTTGCCCTGAGCTGAAATTTCCTGTGCCGGCATGGGTCTTACATCCGTTCCGGCGCGGATACGCCCAGCAGGTCCAAACCGTTGGCCAGCACCTGACTGGTGGCGTCGTTCAGCCACAGGCGCGTTCGGTTTACATCGGTCACCGGTTCGTCACCCATGGGTGCGATGCGGCAGGCGTCGTACCACCGGTGGTAAGCGCCGGCGATGACCTCAAGATGGCGGGCCACGCGGTGCGGCTCACGCAATTCTGCGGCCTTGGCCACGATGGACGGGTAGCTGCCCAGGTAGGAGAGCAGTTCGTTTTCCGTGGCATGGTCCAGAAGGGAGGCCTCGAAGGCGCTGCGGTCCACACCTGCAGCCACGGCATTGCGGGCCGCGCCGCGGGTACGCGCATGGGCGTACTGGACGTAGAAGACCGGGTTCTCGTTGCTGTGCTTCTTCAGCAGGTCAGGATCCAGGGTGAGCGGAGAGTCCGCCGGGAAGCGGGCCAGGGAGTACCGCACGGCGTCCTTGCCCAGCCAGTCGATGAGATCCTTGAGCTCGATGATGTTACCGGCCCGTTTGGACAGCTTGGCGCCGTTGACGGACACCAGCTGGCCGATCAGCACCTCGATGTTTACGTCGGGGTCATCGCCGGCACAGGCAGCGATGGCCTTAAGCCGGTTGATGTAGCCGTGGTGATCGGCGCCGAGGAGGTAGATCTTCTCGGTGAAGCCACGGTCCTTTTTGGACAAGTAGTACGCGGCGTCAGCGGCGAAGTAGGTGGGTTCGCCGTTCGCGCGGATCATCACGCGGTCCTTGTCGTCGCCGAAGTCGGTGGTGCGCAACCAGACCGCACCGCCGTCGTCGAACACGTGGCCCTGCTCGCGAAGGCGGGCCACGGCACTTTCGATCGCGCCGGCGTCGTGCAGTTCCTGCTCCGAGAAGTAGACGTCGAAGGCCACACCAAAATCGGCGAGCGTGTCCTTGATGTCCTTCAGCTGGGCCTTGTAGGCGGCAGCGCGGATGACGGGGAGGGCGGCGACCTCGGTGAGCTCGCGGATATCGGGGTGCGCGCTCAGGACGTCGTGGCCGAGGTCTGCAATGTACTGGCCCGGGTAGCCGCCCTCCGGCACCGGAAGTCCGTGCAGCCTGGAATAAACAGAGTTCGCAAACACATTCATCTGCGAACCGGCGTCATTGATGTAGTACTCGGCGGTGACCTCCGCGCCTGAAGCACGCAGAACGCGGGCGATGGCGTCGCCCAAGGCGGCCCACCGGGTGTGGCCGATGTGCAGCGGACCGGTGGGGTTCGCCGATACAAACTCCATATTCACCACGTGGCCGGCGAGCGTGGTGGTGGTGCCGTATTCCCGGCCAGCTTCCACAATTGCTTTCGCCAGGGTACCCGCTGCGGCCGCGTCCACCGTGATGTTCAGGAAACCGGGGCCGGCGATATCGACGGCAGAGACGCCGTCAATGGACTTCAACCGGGCGCTGAGGATGGTTGCGAATTCACGCGGGTTGGTGCCGGCCTGCTTGGAAAGCTGGAGGGCTATGTTGGTGGCCCAGTCTCCGTGCTCCCGGTTCTTCGGTCGCTCCACGCGCACCTCATCAGGGACAGCTGATGCAGAAAGCGCGATCTCGCCAGCGGCGACGGCGTCTTTCAGGCAGGCGGATATGGCGAGGGAGAGTTCTTCGGGAGTCACCCCTCTAGCCTACCGGCGGCTGCCACATGGACGAATTTCGGCATGGTGCGTGACTGTTTTTCCTCACAGCGGACGCACGGCTGGTGCGGAGGGTGAACCAATTTGCTGGTTCCGACGTTGAGTACACCGTAAGCACCCAGCCCACGAAACGAGCCCCAATATGAGACCGTCAGTCCGCAAGAGTGTTTTCGTCGGCATCGCCGGCCTGTCCCTCGCCGGAACAGTGGCGGGCTGCGCGCCGTCGGCCACACCCGCCTCAACATCCGAGAACACCTCCGGGGCATCCACCGCCCCTTCCGGCCCAGCATCAACGACAGCCAGCAGCGGCTCGCACTATGTAGACGGCACCTACAGTGCCGACGGCACCTATGTGTCCCCCAATGGCACCGAAACCGTCGGGGTGGAGCTGACGCTCGCCTCCGGCACGGTCACGGCCCTCAACATCACCCAGCACCCTTCGAACCCGAATACGCGGAAATTCCAGGGCGAATTCGCCGGCGGGATCGCGGCGCAGGTTGTGGGCAAGAGCATCGATGAACTCAAGGTCTCCAAAGTGGCCGGGTCCTCGCTCACCAGCGGCGGCTTCAACCAGGCCCTGGACAAGATCAAAGCCGAGGCCCAGTAGGCCGTGCCGGACCCGGAGGACTTCCGCTTCGACGGCATCGGTACCCGGTGGGAAATCTCCACGCCCCGTCCGCTCGATGCCAGTGTCCGGGCCCGACTGCTCGCCTTGGTGGAGCGGTACGACGGCGACTGGTCCCGGTTTAGGTCCGATTCGACAGTCAGTGCCATGGCCCGCGAGCCGGGGCGGTATGAGCTGCCGGCGGAAGCCGCCGACCTTGGCCGGCTGTACCGCTCGCTGTATGACATCACCGGCGGAGCGATGACGCCCCTGATCGGCGGCAGCCTGGAGCGCCTCGGGTACGACGCCGCATATTCCCTCCGGCCTGTAGGGTCCGCACTTCCGGCACCCTGCTGGGAGGACGTCCTGACGTGGAACGGCCAGGTTCTGACCACCTTCGCTCCCCTGGTTCTGGATATCGGTGCTGCTGGGAAAGGACAGTTGGTGGACCTTCTCGCTGTTGAGTTGCGCGACTGTGGCGTGGATTCCTTCGTGATTGACGCCAGCGGCGACCTGCTTCACCGCGGGCCTGATCCGGTGTCCGTGGCATTGGAGCACCCGTACGATCCGGCGAGGGCCATCGGCACTGTGTCGCTGGCTGGCAACGCCTTGTGCGCCTCAGCCTCAAACCGACGGGCATGGGGCGACGGCCTGCACCATGTGCTCGATGGCACCACAGGGCTGCCCGTCAGCACCACGGTAGGCACGTGGACCATGGCGGAAAGCACCATGGTTGCCGATGCTTTGGCCACAGCCCTGTTCTTTGTCCCCGGCAGCGAGCTGGAACAGACATTCGATTTTTCCTGGCTGACGGTTTTTTCTGATGGCAGTGCTGCCTACTCAGCCGGATTTGAAGGGACACTGTTCTCATGAGCCCCGTTGACGCCCCTAAGGCAACCGCCGTATTCACCGCCGGCCGGCTGGACGCCCTGTTGGGCAAGTACACGATGTACCGGCTGATCCTCCTGGTACTGGCTGCCCTTGCCGCGTACAGCCTTCTGCTGAATGCCCTTGGCTGGTTGACGTTCGGCATCCCGCAGATGCTGGCCCACCTGGCGCTGTGCCTTGGCCTAACCTATGTGTCCAACCGCGGGCTGGCCGCCCTTTTCCACGTCCGCCCGCATTCCGAGTCGTCGCTGATCACCGGCCTGCTGCTGTATTTCCTGTTCTGGCCCTCCTTTGTGCCCCTGGATATGGCGGGGGTGGCCCTGGCTTGTGTGCTGGCCTCCGCCTCCAAATACGCGGTGGCCTGGCGTGGCCGGCACATTTTCAACCCCGCCGCTGCCGGAGCGTTTGTGACCGGGCTGACCGGGTTGAACATCGCGACATGGTGGGCGGCGACCCCCGCCATGCTCTGGCTGCTGGTCCCGGGCGTCCTCCTGGTCCTATACCGGACACGGAAGTTGCTTATGGCGGCCTTGTTCCTGGTGGTTGCCACGGCGATTGTGAGCGCTGAGCTGCTGCAGGCAGGGCTCACCCTGGGCAGCGCACTCTGGCAGGCACTCGCCCAACGGCCGCTGCTGTTCTTCGTCGGCTTTATGCTGACAGAGCCTCTCACCCTCGCGCCACGCCGTTGGCAACAGCTCGCACTCGCTGCCGTCGTTGGTGCACTCTTCGCACTCCCCTACAACTTCGGCTTCATCGCCAACTCGCCGGAACTGGCACTACTGACCGGCAACCTGCTGGCGTTTCTCGTGGGCCAGCGGGGCGGGCTCAGGCTCCGGTTCACTGGCTCCCGACCTTTGACGCCGAGCACCACGGAGTTTGCCTTCGAACCGTCCCGGCCCGTCCGCTTTGTGCCGGGACAGTATATGGAACTGGATCTGCCGCACGCGAAGTCAGACGGTAAAGGCCGACGCCGGGTGTTCAGTTTGACCAGTACCCCCAGTTCGGAGACGGTGACGTTTGGCGTCCGGACCGCGGAGCCCCTGTCCGCGGCGAAGAAAGTCCTGCTGGACCTGAAGCCTGGTGATGAGGTGGCAGCCACGTCCGTGGGCGGAGATTTTGTCCTGCCCCGCGATCCTCGGTCCCCCGTCCTTCTGATCGCGGCGGGCATCGGAATCACGCCTTTTCTTGCCCATCTGTCTTCCGGCGCGGCCCAGGACCGGGACGTGGTGCTGCTTCTGCTGGCGCGCAATCCTGCGGAAATTGCCTATGCGGCCGAGCTGCAGGCGTCCGGGGCGCGCATCCTGGCTCGCCTCGCGGACGGTTCCGTCCCGCCGTCGTTCATCACCGATGCCGGGACGCTGGCGTCCGGGGGTGCCGCCGCTGGACGGCTGGACGGAGATTCCCTGAAGGTCCTGGTGCCCGACATTGCCGACCGCGCTGTCTACATCTCCGGGTCCCCTGCGAGCGTCGCTTCGCTGCGCCGTGCAGCCCGGAAAGCCGGCGCTCGGCGGGTGCATGTTGACTCATTTGCCGGCTACTGAAGCCGGCCGTTTTTCCTTGCAGGCACCTTCCTGCTAAGCTCTAGGACGTCCCGCTGGCAACGGCAGGATCCCTGAATTGCCCTCGTAGCTCAGGGGATAGAGCGTCTGCCTCCGGAGCAGAAGGTCGTTGGTTCGATTCCAATCGAGGGCACAAATGAAACCCCCGCCGCTTGCAAAAGCGGCGGGGGTTTTCTACGTTCCGCCGCCGGGCGCGAGCAGACACTTGAGGCCCTACCAACATGGCGCTTGCTGATACCTGGGGCGCTACCGTCCAGCGCCAACGGACTCTTGACGCCCACGCGAAGTTGCACGCGCGGATATCGGCCACACGTGTACAGCCGCACGTCGGCTCGTCCGACTCCTCGCCTGACCCTGCCCCTGGATTCATGACCCGCGATACTGCCCGGAATTTCGTCTTCGGGCACTCCTCAATCTGCACGGGGCGCCAGCGCTGACCATTTTCCCGACTGTTGTTGTGGCCAGTGGGGTGGTTCCCAGTCCTGCCGTTCGCTGGTGTAGTGGCGTCCGGTGGGTGATGTCCAGCCGGGTGGGTTATTTTTGGTAGCCGCAGTGGGTGTCCAGGCTGTGGTGTGGCGGAGTCTGTGGTGTTTGTGGCAGGGCTGGCCGAGATTTGAGATGCCGGTGGTGCCGCCGTGGGCCCAGGCGAGGATGTGGTCGGCTTCGTTGTCCAGGGAGTGGTTGCTGCAGCCCGGGAACGGACACTTCCCGTCGCGTAGGCGCAGCCATTGGCGCTGGGCTTTTGTGAGCCGGTAGCTGGTCCGCCCGATCTCCAGGGGTGCACCGTCCCGCGGGTCGGTCAGGACGCGGTGGAAGGACTCCGCACCGTCGGCTATCAGTTGCCGGGCCATGGACGGCGGGATCGGCCCGTATCCGTCGAGCATGGCAGGTTCATCCGTGACACCCAGGAGCGAGAACACAGGGACGGTGACGAGGACCTGTGCCCGCGGCGGCGGAACGCCGTCGCCCGCTGCCATGCCTGTTTCGCCCTTGCCGCCGGACATTGCCGTCATGCCACTGGCGCCGGCGGCGGCGATGGTGTTGGTCAGGAGCCAGGTCGCGACGGTGTCTGCGCGGAGCTGGCTGAGGGTCCGGTCCTCATGAGGTCCCTGCAGCGCTCGGGCTGCGGTGGTGGTCCGGTTCCAGATCCCGGCGGCCTGATCGGCGGGGAGGTAGGCGGAGAGCCAGGCCATGCCGTCGCGGTCCGGGGCATACTCCACCCGCCGGTCCTGGACACCACGTAGGTGGCGTTGTTCGATGCTGACCGGGTGATGGCGTTCCCGCCAGGTGCGGGCCTTGTGCCGGAACCGGCCGGGGATGAGCTCACCGGCCGGGCCACGTGCCGGATTCATCGCGTGGGGGTCCAGGAAATGTGCCTCCAACGCCTGCGCTCCCGCGGGGTTTAGGTTGGTGGTTTCGTCGACCATGATCCTCGCGTGCTGCCACGAGATCGTCCCGGCCTGCAACGCCGCGAACGTCAACGGCAGGGCCGTGGTCAGCGCGTGCGCCTCAGAAAGCAGAGCACCGGCGGAGCGTTCGCTGACCGTCAGCACGCACGCGACCTCAGCGATCACAGCCATCTCCTGACCGGCATGGTCCTGCGGCGACGCGGAAGGGCCCGCAAGGGC